>NZ_BANB01000308.1 GCF_000964365.1 Acidisphaera rubrifaciens HS-AP3
CCGGCATGTCGGCGTGCTCGATGACCGGCGCCGTCTCGATCGCGTTGTTGGGGCGCAGCGCGCCGTCCATCGGCGGCACCGTCACCGCCGCCTCGCCCCGCCCGGCGAAATTATCGAAGGCGCGTTGCAGGGCGCCGATCATGCGCGCGCCCCCCAATAGGCGTCATAGCCGTTCCAGGTCGGATCGGCGCCGGGGATGCGGTAGCGCCCGATCCGGTTGTTGGAAATGCCGCCCAGATACAGATAGCCCTTGTGCTCGCGCATCGACGTGATCATCGGATGGTTCTTGCCGCCGAGATCCCACAGCGCGTCGAGGATGCGGCCGCTCTCGTCGAACTTCACGACGCAGCCCGTGTTGATGTTCGGGTACAGCCACTCGTCGGGCGCGATGCGCCGCGCCATGCGGCGGCGGAAGCCCGGCATCTGCAAGGCGAGATCGACGGGCGGCGAGCGCATGCCGACCAGCGCCAGCCAGTAATTGCCGTCGGACGCGCGGTTGATGTTGTCGGCATAGCCCGGCAGGTTCGGCAGCACGTCCTCGATCCGGCCCTTTTTCGGTCCGTCGAAATGGTAGCGCCGCACGCGGCAGCCCCAGGTCTCCGCATACATGAAGGACTGCTTGTCGGAGGCGAGGCAGACGCCGTTGGCGAACAGCACGTCGCGTATGATCGTGCGCGTCGTATTGGTGCGCGGGTCATAGACGCAGAACCGGCCATTGCCGCGGCTTTCCAGCGCATCGACTGGCCAGGAATGCATCTCGTAGCGCATCGTGCCTTCGCTGAAGAATACCCGCCCGTCGGGCGCGATGTCGCAATCGTCGGTCAGGCGCAGGCGCGCGTCGTCGTTGATCTTGAAGGGCGTGCGGTTGGTCTCGTCCGTCATCTTCGAGACTTCGCCGTCCGGCGCGACCTTGTACAGACCCATGCCGCCCACGCAGACGACGAGGTTCTCGTCCCGGTCGAACTGCATCCCCAGCGGATGCCCGCCGATATGGGCGAACACCTCGTGGCGCGTGTAGTCGGGCGCGAGGAAGCGCACGAGGTCGCCGTGGCGCGTGCCGCAATAGAGGTCGTCGCGGCGGTCGAAGATCACGTCTTCCGGACCTTCGACCACGCCGAGGCCGATGATCTCGACATCGCGCAGCTTGTCATTGACCGCATAGGGCGAGCCGGAGCCGGCGGCCGTCTCCGGCGCGGGCGGCAGGCGGTTATAGGCCGGCGACACATAGACCTTGTTGAGCACCTTGTAGCGGTTCTTCAGCCAGCGGACATCGACCGTGATCGCGAGGATCAGGATGATGCCGAGGATCATCGACCCCGCGCCGCTCTGCATGCCGAGCCGCACGACACCGTTGGTGATGACGAGCACGGTGATCGCGCCCATCAGCGCCTTGCCGGTCGAGCCGCGGCCGCCGCCGAGGCTGTTGCCGCCGAGGATCGCGGCCGTCAGCGCCTGCAACTCCAGCCCGACGCCGGTCTCCGCCCCCGCGCTCGACAGCCGCGCCGCGTACATGAAGCCCGACAGGCCGACCAGCAGCCCGGAGATGACATAGGTGCCGCACACCGTCCGCCGCACGGAGATGCCGGCATTGTGCGCCGACCGCCGCGACCCGCCGACCGCCATCACCCGCCAGCCGGGACGGCTGCGGCTGAGCAGGACGTGGCCGCCGATCACGAGCACCAGCAGCACGACGATGCTGAACGGCACCGGCCCGATCGAGCCGTCGCCCACGAAATCCCACACCGACGAATCCGGCGAGCCCGCCGTGATCGCCGTCGCGTAGCGCAGCAGCAGCATGTCCACGAGCGCACGGACGATGATCAGCGTCACCAGCGTCGTGAGGAAGGCGCGCAGGCGCAGGAAGCCGATCAGCACGCCGTTGACCAGCCCGACCAGGCCGCACACCGCCAGCACCGCGACCAGCGCGACCCATGCCGGCGTGTTGAGGACGTTCATCAGCAGCAGCGCGGTGAAGTTGCCGAGCGCGAAGACCGACCCGACCGAAAGGTCGATGCCGCCCGCCACCAGGACGATCATCATCGCCAGCACGACGCAGCCGAACTCGCCCAGCTGACGCAGCGAGCTTGTCAGGCTGCCGATCGAGAAGAAGTCCGGCAGCAGCGTGCCGAACGTCGCGATGACGAGCACCAGAAACAGCGCGGGCGCGGCATTGTCCACCCATCGCTTGGTGAGGATCTCGCCCACCACGTGATCGGGGATCAGCGTATAGCGCAGCCGCACCAGCGTGTCGGAGAACCGCGGCCGCGCGGCGGCGGCCTCGGCGGCGGCGTCGTCGGCCCCGGTCGGGGCCGACGTTTCCACCATGCGATCGGCGTCAGGCACTTGTGATGAACCCCGTTACTCGAACAGGGACTGCGGCGTCCAGCAGGCCCCCGGCTTGACGTCCGCCTTGGTCAGCACCCGGAGCGGCGTGTACAGCACCACGCGCAGGTCCTTGGTCGCCGCCTTGTCCTCGAGGATGGCGCGGATCGCCGAGTTGATGTCCCGGCCCTGGCCGGGCACGTCATAGGAGGTGTCGGCGCTGAATGTGCCGTTCTCCAGATTCTCGCACGCGCTCTTGGCGCCGCCGCCCGAGGTGATCAGGAACACCTTGCCCGTCTTGCCCGCCTCGCGGATCGCGGCGCCGGTGCCGGTGTCCTGCCCGTCCCAGAAGCCGATGATGCCGCACAGGTCGGGGTTCTGCTGCAACACGGTCTGCGTCACCGCGCGCGCCTTGCTGGCATCCCAGTCCGCCGCCTGGTTGGAGACGACCTTGATCTCCGGATGCTTGGACAGGACGTTGTCGACACCCTTGATCTGATAGATGCTCGCCGCCGCCGTCAGCGCGCCCTGCACGATCGCAATCTTGGTGCTCGGCCCCTTGCCGGGGGCGCAGGCCTTGACGACCTCGTTGGCCGCACGCTCGCCGAGGCCGATCCAGTCGGCGCCGACATAGTACTGCGTGGGCGTCGCCGACTTCATGTTGACCTGGATGATCGCGATGCCGGCGGCTTCCGCCTTTTTCAGCAGGCGGGCATAGGACTGCACGTCGGGGTTATGCACCACGATGATGTCGGGCTTTTCCGAAATCAGCTGCGTCAGCGCCTGCGCGCCCGCGTCGGTGTTCCAGTTCGGGTCGCGGATTTCGAACTTGTAGCCCAGCTCGTCGGCCTGGTGCTTCATCATCGCACCCCAGCCCTCGGTCAGGTCGAAGCCCATCGACAGCGGCAGGAACGCCACGGTCTTGCCCTTGAACGCATTGAGCGTCGGCGCGCGCAGCGGATCGTCGATCCCGTCGGCGCGGGCGACGCCGAAGGCCAGAAGGGTGATGCCGAACAGCGCGGGCAGGACCCGGCCGAACCAAACGCGGCTACGCATAGCGGTCTCCTTCAACTTGAACGTGCCTTCCCGTCGTCCGGGCGGTTCAGATGTCGCCCTGTTGTGCCGTCTGCTCGTCACGCGGATTGACCAGACTGTCCACCACGATCGCGACCAGCAGGATCAGGCTCTTCACCACGTTCTGCACGGTGTACTGGACGTCCATGATGGTCATGCCGTTCAGCAGCACGCCGATCAGCAGCGTGCCGACCAGAACGTTGCGCACCCCGCCCTTGCCGCCCGACAGGCCGACGCCGCCCAGCACGACGACCAGGATGACATCGTAGATCAGCGTGCCGTTGACGATGCGGGTGTTCATCGATTCGACGGCGGTCGCGGTGATGATACCGGCGGCGAACGCGACGATGCCGGAGATGACGTATTGCGCGACCTGCATCGGCCGCACCGACAGGCCGGTGATGCGCGCGGCCTGCAGATTGTCGCCGAAGCCGTAGATCGTGCGCCCCGGCCGCGTGTAGCGCAGGAACAGGAACGCCAGCAGCGACGCGACCGCGAGCAGGATGATCGGCATCGGCACGCCCAGCACGTGACCGGTGCCGGCGAGGTTGAGGATGCCCGCGTGGGCCGGCATCTGGATCACGTCCTGGCTCAGCAGTGCCGCGCGACCGAAGCCGTAGATGAACGCCCCCATCGCGAGCGTCGCGAACAGCGGCGGGATTTCGACATAGGCGACGAGGAAGCCGGTGATCAGCCCCATCAGCACGACGAAGCCGAAGCCGAGGGACAGCGCGACGCCAAGCGGCACGCCGCGATCGGCCATGTCGAGCGTCCATGCGACTGAAATCGCCATGTTGGCGACGATCGACAGGTCGATGCCGCGGCCGATCACCACCACCGCCATGCCGAGCCCGAGTATGCCGAGCACCGACACGCCGCGTATCAGCGTCAGCACGTTGCCCGCCGTCAGGAAATTCGGCAGGACGATCGCAAAACCCGCGAACAGCAGCACGGCGAGCGCAAAGACGATGCGCTCCTGCGTCAACGCTATCTTCAACGGCTCCCCCTGGCGGCTCTGTGTCGCCCGCCCGCTGGTTGCGGGTCATTGCGCCGATGCTGCTGTGCCGCGCGCCGCGCGTCAATCCGGCGGGCGCCTCGTCATGTGAAATGCACCGTCATGCGGCCCAGGCGGCCGTAATCGGCCACACAGCTTTGCCCCGGTGCGATGGCGATCGGCGTGATGCAGGTACCGGTTGTCACGATCTGGCCCGCCCGCAACCCGCCGCCATGGGCCGCCACCTCGTTGACGAGCCAGGTCAGAGCCGCGCGCGGATCGCCGAGCACGTTGGCGCCGCGCCCCTCGGCCACGGCACCGCCGCTGACGCGCGCGACCACGGCATGCGCCGCGAGGTCGGCGTCGCGCCACGGCACCTCAACGGGCGGCCCCACGACGAGCAGGTGCGCGCAGGCATTGTCGGCGATCAGCGCCGGCGCGCCCGCCCGGGTGAAATCCTCGTAACGACTGTCGGGAATTTCGATCGACAGATGCAGCGCGGCGACCGCGGCGAGCACCTCGTCCATGCCATAGGGCGCGGCGCGCGGCGGCAGGTCGCGGGCGAAGGCGAACGCGAACTCCGCCTCCGCGACGCGCATGGCCGTGGTGCCGAGGATGATGCGCGCCCCGGGCCTCAGCACCCGCTCGCGCAGGATGCGCCCGGCGAGCGGCCCGTCCACGCCGATATGCGCCTGCCCCGCGGCGCTGGTCGCCGCGATCTTCCAGCCGAACAGCGGCGCGTCGTCCCGCGCCTCCTGCCGTGCCTGGATCGCGTACCCCTGGGCCCGGTCGCGCGGACGCAGCGCCGGCGGCAGCGCGTCGATGCGGGTGCCGGCCTGCCAGTGTTCCCACAGCAGGTCGGCCGCCGCCTGTGCCGGATCGTTCACTGGTCGAAACCGGCGAGGACGATCTTGCCGATCGCCCGCCCCTGCGACAGCGCGAGATGCGCGCGGCGGAGATTGGCGGCGTTGATCGTGCCGAAATGCTGCCCCTGCGTCGGCCGCACCCGGCCGGCATCGACCAGGTCCGCGACCTCGCACAGGATCTCGTGCTGGCGCGCCATGTCGGGCGTGGCGAAGGTCGGGCGGGTGAACATCGCCTCCCAGTGGATCGACACGCATTTGAACTTCAGCGGCCGCAGGTCGAGCGGCTCCGGGTCGTCGATCAGGCCGATCCGCCCCTGCGGCGCGATCAGCTTGGCGAACTCCGCCCACACTGCCGGGTCCGTGTAGGTGGAGAACACATAGCCGACCGGCGGCACATCCAGGCGGCGCACCTGCTCGGCCAGCGGCTTTGTATGATCGACGACCGCGTGCGCGCCCAGATCGCGCACCCAGGCCTCGCTCTCCGGCCGCGACGCGCTGGCGATGACCACCAGGTCCGTCAGCGCCCGCGCGAGCTGAATCGCGATCGACGGCACGCCGCCCGCGCCGCCCGTCATCAGCAGCGCCGATCCCGTTTGCGTGTCGCGCGGCACCATCAGCCGGTCGAACAGCATCTCGAACGCGGTGAGCGAGGTAAGCGGCAGCGAGGCCGCGGCGGCGTGATCGAGGCTCGCCGGCTTGCGCCCGACGATGCGCTCGTCGACCAGCTGAAGCTCGGCGTTCGAGCCAAGCCGATTGAGGACGCCCGCGTAATAGACCGCATCGCCCGGGCGGAACCGCGTGACCGCGGCGCCGACGGCCTCCACCGTCCCGGAGGCGTCGTAGCCGAGCACCACCGGCTTGTCCGGCGTCGCGTCCTGCACGCGGTGGCTCTTGAGGTCGCGCGGATTGACGGCCACCGCCGCGACGCGGACCAGCACGTCGTGCGGCCCCGGCGTGGGGTCCGGCAGCACGAGGTCGCGCAGCGAGTCCGGGTCCTCGATCGGACGCCGCTCCGTATAGCCGACCGCCTTCATGCCCAGCCCTCCCCCGTCGTGCCGTCTGTTGGACCGCCTTGTGGCGCAGTCCGGCGCGGCTGACGAGGGGGCAAGGACCTACGGCAGGTGCGCGCGCAACCGTCCCAGCATGGCCGCGCGCTCCGCCCGCGCCCCCAGCGCCTGCTGCATCGTCACCTGGACGAAGCGGGTCGGCGTGTGCGGCTGCATCTGGCCGATCAGGTCCATGTCGGCGGAAATCACGGTTCCGATCATGAAATACCCGCCGCCCGAGACGGCATCGCGGTGCAGCACGATCGGCTCCGTCCCGCCCGGCACCTGGATCGAGCCATAAGGATAGCAGCTGTCCACGATGTTGGACGGATCGGACCCGGCGCCGAACGGCTGCGTGCGCGGCACGAAATCGAGCGCCCGGCCACCGCGGAAGCGGTAGCCGATCCGGTCCGCCTCGGGTGCCACCTTCCATGTATCGGCAAAGAACGCCTCGCCCGCCGCCTCGGTGACGCGGTGCCAATACAGTCCGGGCAGCACCCGCAGCACGGCGGGCGACTCCGGCACCCGGCGCAGCGCCTCCGGCACGCTCGCCCCCGGGCTCGCCTTGCCTGCCGGGCCGAGCGGCAGCGTGTCCCCCGCCCGCAAAGCCCGTCCCTCGTGGCCGCCGAGCGCGCCCAGCGTGTAGGTGGACCGGCTGCCGAGGACTACCGGCACGTCCACGCCGCCGGCGAAGGCGACATAGGCGCGGGCGCCGCGGCGGAGGAAGTCGAAGGAAAGCATTTGTCCCGCCCGCGCCGCGACCGAAGTCCAGCCGGGGATCGGCGCGCCGTCGAGCTTCGCGGGCATGTCCGCCCCCGTCACCGCGACGATCGTGTCGGCGTGCAGACGCAGCTCCGGCCCGAGGAACGTCGCCTCCAGCACGGCCGCGCCCTCGTCGTTGCCGACGAGACGGTTGGCCGCGCGCAGGGCGTACTGATCCATCCCGCCCGACAACGGTATGCCGAGGTGATAGTAGCCGGGCCGGCCGAGATCCTGGACGGTCGTTGCCAGCCCCGGCTTGACCACCTCGATCCTGCGCTCAGACGCCATGGAGGGCCTCCACCAGCCGGGCGTTGCACGCCGCGGGATCGCGCAGGAACTCCGCGAGATCGAACCGCGTCGCCGCGATCCGCGGCGCCCAGCGCCCGGCCGCGACCTCGGCCTCGATATGGTCGTGCTCGGCGCGGTCGATCGGGCGGAACTTCACGATGTCGCCGGGGCGGAAGAAGATCATGAACTCGCGCAGATAGCTGATCTTCTGCTGCGGGTCGTAGATCGGCGCCGGGGTGATGCCGAACATCTGATAGCCGCCCGCCCCGCGCACCGAATAGATGCAGCCGAAACAGCCGCCGTGACCGACCGTCAGCTTCGGCGTGTCGGTGCGCGGGCGGAGGTATTTCGGCACCTCGATCTGCTTGGCGCGCTCGACCATCTGATAGAGGAACGGCAGGCCGGCGACGAAGCCGACCATCGAGACGAACCACGGCGAGCCGGCATGGGCGGCGATGAATGCCTCCACGCCGTCATAGCCGTTCACCCGCGCGGCATAGGCGAGATCGGTGGACTCCGGTTCCTGATGCCGCTCGCGGAAGCGCATCAGCGTCTCGTGCGTCCACGGATCGCCGTAATAGACCGGCAGCTCGATGATGCGGGTATCCAGCACCTTCTCCGCCGCCGCCGCCTGCGCCTCCAGGCCCTGCACGGCGGCCAGCAGGTCGTCGGGCGCGATCACGTCGGGGTCGAACTTGATCTGAAACGAGGCGTTCGCCGGACAGATCTCGCTCACGCCCGCGATACCCGCCGCGCGCACGGCGCCGGTCATCGACAGGCTCTGGAAGAAGGCGTCGAGCGACATCTCCTCCGCGACCTCGACGAACAGATGCTCGTCGCCGCCGAAGCTGTAGCGCATCCCTAGCCTCCCCCCCTCGCCGCGAGCCAGTCCTCCAGCCAGCGCGTGTGCACCGCGCCGGACGCGATCGACGCATCGGCCGCCAGCGCGCGATGCAGCGGCAGCGTCGTCGCCAGCCCCTCGATGTCGATCTCGGCCAGCGCGCGCCGCATGCGCGCGAGCGCCGTGTCGCGGTCGCGGTCCCACACGATCAGCTTGCCAAGCAGGCTGTCGTAGAACGGCGGCACCGTGTAGCCGGGATACAGCAGCGTATCGAACCGCACGCCCGGACCGCCCGGCACGCGCAGCGCGCCGACGGTGCCCGGCGCCGGGCGGAAATCGCGGGCCGGGTCCTCGGCATTGACCCGCACCTCGATCGCATGGCCGCGGAGTGCGATGTCGGACTGCGTGACGGACAGGGGCGCGCCGCCGGCGATTGCGATCATCTCGCGCACGAGGTCGATGCCGGTGACCATCTCGGTCACCGGATGCTCGACCTGGATGCGGGTGTTCATCTCGATGAAGAAGAACGCGCCGGTCATGTCGTCGTAGAGGTATTCCAGCGTCCCGGCGCCGCGGTAGCCGACGGCGCGGGCGAGGCGGGCGGCGGACTCGCACAGCGCGTCGCGGGTGGCGGCGGACAGGCAGGCGGCCGGCGCCTCCTCCCACAGCTTCTGCCGGCGCCGCTGGATCGAGCATTCGCGTTCGTACAGATGCACCGCGTCGCGGCCGTCGCCGAGGATCTGCACCTCGACATGGCGCGCGCGCATCACGAACCGTTCCAGATACAGGCCACCGTCGCCGAACGCCGCCCGCGCCTCGGCCGCCGCCTGGGCGAACAGGGCGGCGAGCGCGTCGGGCGTCTCCGCCACGCGGATGCCGCGCCCGCCGCCGCCGGCCGCCGCCTTGACCATGACCGGGT
>NZ_BANB01000307.1 GCF_000964365.1 Acidisphaera rubrifaciens HS-AP3
GATCGCGAGCGTGGACGGCTTGAACGCGCCGATGCCGCAATACGCCGCCGGCCGGTTGACCGAGGCCGCCGTCTGCGTGCCCAGCGCCGCCGGGACCATGCCGGCGGCGACGGCGGCGGCGGATCCGGCGGAGGAGCCGCCCGCCGTGCGCGTCGTATCATGCGGATTGCGCGTCGGCGGCACCGCGTCGAGGAAGGCGAGTTCGGTCGTGTGCAGCTTGCCCAACACGATCATGCCGGCGGCGCGCAGATGCGCGACCACGGTCGCGTCCCCGCCGGCCGGCGCCAGCGTGTCGCGCGCGGGCGAAAAGGCGCGCGTGCGCTGGCCCGCGAGGTCGATCACGTCCTTGACGCCCAGCGGGATGCCGTGCAGCGGCCCGCGCCAGTTGCCCGCCTGTGCCTCGTCGTCGAGGACGCGCGCCGCGACACGCGCCTGCGCCGCATCGACGTGGACCCAGGCATGGACCGCACCCTCCGCCGCGTCGATGCGCGCGAGGCAGCGTTCGACCAGCACCGTCGCGGTCAGCGTGCCCGCCCGCAACGCGGCGGCGAGATCGGTGATGCGCCCCGGATCGGCGGCAAGCGTGCTCATCGCGCACCCCGCAGCGCGTCGCGGCGGGCCTGCGTCGCCGCCTCGTCCACCGCCAGCGTCTCGTCGTCGATGCGCCCGGTCAGGACGACACCGTACACGTCATGCGCCTTCTGCATGCTCTCCCACCCTTCCAACACGTCGTGCAGCACCCGCGCGGTCTCGCGCGTCAGCGGATCGCCATAGCCGCCGCCGGCCGAATCCCGGCCGCGCAGCCCCTCGCCCTCGTGGAGCGTCACGGTGGTGACGTTGGGCAGCCGTGCCGGCTCGCCGTTGCGGCCGATGCGCCACGTGGCGCCGGGGGTTCCGTCGCGGCCGCCCACCACGCCGCGCGGCGGCGCGTGCTGGCCGTCGCAGGAGATCACCGCCGTCACGTCGCCGCCGGTCGGCGTGTACTCGATCTCCTGCGCCGGCGCGCCGCGCCGCCGCCCGGCCCCCGCGCTGTCCTGCACCAGCCGCAGCGAGCGGACGCGGATCGGGTGCTTGAGTTCGTCCACCTCGATCGAATCGCGGTACATCAGCCCGGCGATCACCGGGATCGCGTAGTTCACCCACCCGTCCGCGACCGGCGAGGCGGGGCCACCGTTGGTGGACAGCATCATGCGGTTGACGAACGGCGCGCCGCCGCGCCGATGATCATGGCCGGAGATCACCGCCATGCCGGCGCCGAGGCCGGTGCCGCCCTCCGACAGCCCGTGCCCGTCGCCGAGCTGCGCGAAGGCCGATTGCGTGATGTTGACCAGGCGTTCGGACACGTTCGTCGTCGCGACCGAGCAGGAATGCGGAAAGCGTGGCGCCGCGACGACGCTCTCCTCGGCATAGGTGAAGCGCAGCCGGCGGAACGAGCCGGCGTTCCGCGGCAGATCACCCTCCAGCGCGTTGAAGATCGCGCCCACCACGGCCGAGGTCGCGGCGCCGACCGAGGTGTTCAGCCCGGTCGGCACGCAGGGCGGATTGTCCGACAGATCGACATGGATCATCGCCTCGTCCGGGTCGATCGCGAGCTTCACCGTCAGCTCCAGCCCGTCCGGCAGGATACCCTCCAGCGGATCGGAACGCCCCTTGTTGACCAGCCGCGCCTTCGGCAGGCGGCGTATGTTGTCGATCATCCGGCGTTCGGAATAGTCGAACCAGTCTTCGATGAAGGCGCGGATCGTCGCGCCGCCGTATTTGGCGCACAGCTCCTCCAGCCGCCGCTCCGCCACGCGCGCGGCGCCGAGGCCGGCGAGGTAGTCGCCGTACCATTGGTCCGGCACGCGGATGCGCGCGCGGCACATGCGCATGATGTCCTCGACGTTGCGCCGGTCGCGCTGCACCCGCACGCCGGGAAACACCAGCGCGCCCTCGTGATAGACGTCGCGGGCGAGCACGAAATAGCTCGACGGGATCGAGTTGCCGATATCGGCCATGTGGCACTTGGCGACGCTGGTGAACAGGTGCTCGCCTTCCCAGAACACCGGCACCATGAAGGTATGATCGGCCGGATGCGTGTTGCCGCCGTACGGATCGTTGTCGAGATAGGCATCGCCCGGCCGTATGTCGCCCGCGTGATAGCGGCGCATGTTCGCGGTCTGGATGTGGCAGCCGAAGATATGCACCGGCAGCCCCTCGGCCGGCGCCAGCAGCCGGTCGTCGCCGGTCACCAGGCAGCAGGAGAAATCCCGCGCCGACGAGATCACCGCCGAGCGCGCGGCGCGCAGCAGCGTGTTCGTCATCTCCCGCACGATGCCGTCGAGCCGGTTGGCGATGACGGACAGCAGGACGGGGTCGAGCGTCGTCGCGGTCATCGCGCGTCCTCCGCGGTGTGCAGGATATAGTTGCCCGCGCCGCTCAGCCGCGCCGTGCAGCCGGCCGGCACGACGATGGTCGTGGTCGGCTCCTCGATCACGGCGGGGCCGGCGATGGCGGCGCCCGGACGCAGCGCCTCGCCGCGATAAATCGGCGTGGGCGCGCGCCCGGCGGGCAGGAAGAAGCAGTCGCGATGGCCCGTGGGCGGCGGCACATGGGCCGCGTCCGCCCCCGCGCCCGTCCCCGCGCCCCCCGGCCGGTCGGGCGGGTGGAACGCCTGCACCGACAGCCGGCCCTTCCAGTTGACGAACTCCACCGGGCTCGCCTCGTCGCGCACCGCATAGACGCGCTCATGCACCGCGTGGAACGCCTCCGTCAGCCGCGCGACGTCGGTGGACGCGAGGCGCGGCGCGGGCACCGGCGTGTCCAGCTCCCAGACCTGCGCGCGATACCTCGCCTCCACGAACAGCTCGACCCGCCACGGCGCGTCGGCGAGCCCGGTCAGCCCGGCGCGGAAGCCGTCGAGTTCCTCCGCGATCGCGCGGAGCGCGTCGTTGACGCCGTCGCGGTCGAACTGCGCGCTGTCGGTGAAGCGGCTGCGCGTCGCCTCGAACACGATGTCGCTGTACTGCATGCCGCAGGCCGACAGCGCCGCCGCCGCGCGCGGCAGGATCACCGTGCGGCAGCCCAGCTCCTGCGCGATCGGCAGGATGTTGAACCCCGCCGCGCCGCCGCCCGCGACGATGACGCTCTCGCGCGGGTTGAGGCCCTCGTTGACCGTGATCTCGCCGATCGCCTTGATCATCAGCTCGTTGGCGATCGCCAGGATGGCGGCGGCCGTACGGTCCGGCGTCTGCCCGAGGCGCTCCGCCAGCGCGCCGATGACCCGCGCCGCCGCGTCGGCGTCGAGCGCGAGCCGGCCGCCGTTGAAATAGCCCGGATCGATATAGCCCAGCACCAGCGCGGCATCCGTCACCGTCGGCTCCGCGCCGCCGCGTCCGTAGCAGGCGGGGCCGGGATCGGAGCCGGCCGATTGCGGCCCCACCCGCAGCAGGCCGCCCGCGTCGATCCACGCGATCGACCCGCCGCCCGCGCCGATCGAGCGCACGTCCACCGTGGACGCGCCGATGATGTCGCCGAGCCAGCGCGGCCCGAGCCAGGAATCGCGCGTGTAGACCAGCGCCCCGTCGCGCACGAGCCCGACATCGAACGTCGTGCCGCCGGTGTCGCAGACGATGGCGTTGCCGCCCAGCGCCTCCTCCGCCGCATGGGTGCGCCCGGCGACCGGCGCCATCGCGGGGCCGGATTTCAGCGTGTTGATCGGCCGCTCGATCAGCGCCTCCACACGCTGGCAGCCGCCGACCGAGGTGGAGACGAGCAGCGAGCCCGCGAAGCCCGCCGCGCGCAGATCCTCGTCCATCTCGCGCAGATGCCGCTGCATCAGCGGCTTGAGCGACGCATCGATCGCGGTGGCCGAGGCGCGGCGGTACTCGCGCAGGATCGGCACCAGCCGGTGCGACAGCGTGAACGGCACGCCCGGCAGCATCTCGGCGATCAGCGCGCCGATCGCCTCCTCGTGCACCGGGTTGGCGATCGACCACAGCAGGCTGACCGCCACCGCCTCGAACCGCCGTGCCGCCAGCGTCGCGATCACCGCGCGCGCCTGCGCCATGTCGATCGGCCGCACCACCTCGCCCTCGGCGCCGATGCGTTCGTCGATCTCGAAGGTGCGGCGGCGCGGGATGTACGGATCGGGATAGTCCGTCGTGTAGTCGTGCGGCCCGTGCTTGCCGCCCTCCTTCAGCGTCAGCGTGTCGGCGAAGCCGCGCGTGGTGACGAAGGCGGTGCGCGCCGTGCGCTTCGTCACCACCGCGTTGGTCGCGCGCGTGGTGCCGTAGATCAGCGTGTCGGCGGCGGCGAGCAGGTCGCGCGCGGTGGACCCCATCGCCTGCGCCACGACGTCGAGCGCGGCGCGCATGCCGGTGAAAGTCCGGTCGGGCGTCGTCAGCGCCTTGCCGATCCGCAGCCGCCCGTCCCCGTCCACCACCACCACGTCGGTGAAGGTGCCGCCGGTATCGACCGAAATTCGCAGCCGCATGTGATGCCCGCCCCTTGTCCGGACGGGAGTATGCAGGATGCGCGCCGCCATGCCTAAATGCGGCGTGACGTGTCTGGACAGCCAGCCGGGCGGACCGGCCGCGCATCGGCGAAGGGAGCGGACGATGGATGAGTATCAGCGGCGCGGCTATGGCGGCGCCCCGGTCGGGTTCGGCCGGCGGCCGGGCATCGTGGTCGTGGATTTCCAGCTCGGCTTCACCGACCCGCGCTTCCCCCTGGGCGGCGCGCCGATGATCAATGCCGCCGTCGACAACACCGCCATCCTGCTGCGCGCCGCCCGCGCGGCGGGCGTGCCCGTCGCCGCGTGCTACATCGCCTATGCCGGCGCGGGCGACGCGCCGCACTGGAAGGTGGCACCGGTCATCGACACGCTCCGCCACGGCAGCGAGGCCGCGCGGCTCGACCCGCGCATCCACGACCCGGACCATGACCTCGTGCTGTGCAAATCGGCGCCGTCGATCTTCTTCCAGACCAACGCTGCGCCCTATTTCGTGCGGCAGGGCGTGGACACCGTCATCGTCACCGGCTGCGTGACCTCCGGCTGCGTGCGCGCGAGCGTGGTGGACGCCTTCAGCTACGGGTTCCGCGTCATCGTGCCGGAGCCCTGCGTCGGCGACGTGGCGCGCGAGCCGCACGAGGCCAATCTTCGCGACATCGACCGGCGCTATGCCGACGTGGTCGACCTGCCGGTCTGTCTGGACTACCTGTCCAACCTGGAGCGGCCGAACAGCTAGGCGCCGCCGCCGACGCGGCTAGATCGACGCGCAGTCGCGCTTCAGCACGGATTCGTAGCGGAACCGGTCGGCCGGGTGCAGGCTGATGGACAGCTGCGTCACCACCCCGCCGTCGATGACATAGCAGCGGCTGATCTCCAGCGCGGCGCTGCCGGCCGGGCGCTGCAGCCGCGCGGCATCGGTGCGGCCGAGCACCTTCGCCGCGATCGACTGCCGCACCTCGCGCACCCTTATGTCGGCTTCCTGCTCGATCTGGCGCCAGATCGGGTGCGTATAGCTGCGCCGTGTGGAGACGTTGCCGGCCAGCCTGCGGTCCAGATAGGTCGTGGTCCAGCAGAACGGCGCGTCCTCGCCCGGCAGCATGCGCGGGCCGGACAGGCGCAGCCAGGTCTCCCCGGCCGGGCGGCCGAGGGTCGCGGCCAGCTCGCCCCGCAGCACCACCGGCTTGACGTCGCGCACGTGCAGCACCGTCTCCTCGGCATATTGCGCGAGTTCGGACAGCGAGCGCACCGAGTGGGAAAAGGTGGCGCCGGCGTCGCGCGCCTCCACCCGCGTGCCGATCCCCTTGCGGGCGGAAATCAGCCGCATCTGGCGCAGATGCAGGATCGCCTGCCGCACCGTCTGGCGGCTGACGCCGAAATGATCGGACAGCTCGTGCTCGGTCGGCAGAAGCGAGCCGACGGCATAGCGGCCGGACGCGATGTTGCGCTGCAGCCGTTCGGCGATCTGCAGGTACAGCGGACCCCCGTTCTTCGACAGGCGCGGGAGGGGCGCATTCAGGGAGGCTGACGACATGGCCGTCCCTATGCCAAAGCATGGCGGCCCGTCAAAGGGCGCCGACGGAGCAGCCGTACACGTTCCCGCGGGGTGGGGCTGGCATGTCCATTGCTAGTTTTGCACAGTTGCCCCACAGGAAACGGCGGAGGGCTCTTCCGGCCCGTCGCCCGCCCGCCCCGAAGGAGAGCCCATGGACATCGGCGTGTTCATCCCGATCGGCAACAACGGCTGGCTGATCTCCACCACCTCGCCCCAGTACATGCCGAGTTTCGCGCTGAACAAGGCGGTGGTGACCCGGGCGGAGGCCTATGGCCTCGACTTCGCGCTGTCCATGATCAAGCTGCGCGGCTTCGGCGGAGAGAGCGAGTTCTGGGACCACAACCTCGAATCCTTCACCCTCATGGCCGGGCTGGCGGCGGTCACCGAGCGCATACGCCTCTATGCCTCGGTCGCGGTGCTGACCATCCCGCCCGCGATCGTCGCGCGGATGGCGGCGACGATCGACTCGATCTCGGGCGGCCGTTTCGGGGTCAACATCGTCTCCGGCTGGGCGAAGGCCGAATACGAACAGATGGGCCTGTGGCCGGGCGACGCGCATTTCGCCCGCCGCTACCTCTACAGCACCGAATACGTCACCGTGATGAAGGAGCTGTGGGAGACCGGCGCCTCCGACTTCAAGGGCGAGTATTTCCGGATGTCGGACTGCCGCCTCAGCCCCCGGCCGCAGGCGCCGGTGCGCATCGTCAGCGCCGGGCAGAGCGACACCGGCCTCGCCTTCGGCGCGCGGCACTGCGACTACAACTTCATCCTCGGCGCCGGCGTCAACACGCCCGCCGCCTATGCGCCGACCAACGAACGCATGCTGGCGGCGGTGGAGAAGACCGGGCGCGACGTCGGCGCCTATGTCCTGTTCATGGTCATCGCCGACGAGACGGACGAGGCGGCGATGGCGAAGTGGAAGCTCTACAACGCCGGCGCCGACATGGGCGCCCTGTCGTGGCTGACCGCCGAGGCCGGCGCGGATGCCGCCGCCGCCGCGGGCTCCACCGCGAAATCCATCGCGGCGCCGGAGGGGGCGATCAACTTCAACATGGGCACCCTGGTCGGCTCGTACGAAACCGTCGCCCGCCTGCTGGACGAGGCGGCGGCGGTGCCCGGCACCAAGGGGCTGATGCTCACCTTCGACGACTTCATCGCCGGCATGGATGCGTTCGGCACGCGCATCCAGCCGCTGATGACATGCCGCGCGCATCTGCGCGGCGCCTGACCGGACCCTACAGGTCGAGCACCAGCCGGTCCCCGGCGGCACGCGAGCAGCACACCGTCATCCGCGTGCCGGCGGCCTTCTCCGCCGCGTCGAGGAACAGGTCGCGGTGATCGACAGCGCCCTCCAGCACGCGGGTGACGCAGGTGCCGCACACGCCCTGTTCGCAGGCGACCGGCACATGCAGCCCCCTGGCCGCCAGCACCTGTGCGATGCTGAGGTCGGAGGCGACCTCGGCGGTGATGCCGCTGCGGGCGGCGACAACGGTGAAGGGCGTGCCCGTCCGATCGACGTCGGCGGTGAAATGCTCGCGATGCACCCGCGCGGGCGGGATGCCGAGCCGCGCCGCCGCCGCGATCACGTCATCCTGCAACCGCTGCGGGCCGCACACATAGACATGCGCGTCCGGTGACGCCGCCAGCGTCGCCGCCGCGTCGAAGCGCGCGGCATCCGGCCCGGTGCCGAGCCAGCGCCGCAGATACGGCGCGAGCGGGCCGTCCTCGATCTCGGCCAGGAACGGCGCCGTCGCGCGGCTATGCGCGCAGTAATGCAGGGTGAAGCGCCGCCCCGCGCGGTGCAGCGCGTGCGCCATCGCCAGCAGCGGCGTCACGCCGATGCCCCCGGCGATCAGCACGGACTCGGCCGCCCCCCCGTCCAGCGCGAACTGGTTGCGCGGCGCCGCGACCCGCACGCGCCGGCCGGGGGGG
>NZ_BANB01000306.1 GCF_000964365.1 Acidisphaera rubrifaciens HS-AP3
CGCCGGTTTCGAGCGTGCCGGCCGCCGGGCGCCCGCCGCCGCGCTGCCGCTGTTCGCGGGTCTGTCGGAGGGCGCGGCAGAGCCATGTGCCGATCCAGGTGCCGATCCGGGCAACGCTGCCGCGGCCGATCCCGATCCCGATCCCGGTGCCGATCCGGGCGGCGGCGCGGCGCTGCGGGCGGCGGTCGCGGCGCTCGATCTCGACCAGATGACGCCGCTCGACGCGTTGCAGACATTGTACCGACTTAAGAAACTCCTTCCTGTTGCAGCGCCGCAGAACGATCTAGGTTCGGTTTGACATGCTCCACGCACCGCCGCTCCCGACCGAACCCGATGCCGCGCTGGCCCAGCTGAACGAGGCGATCGACAGCCTGCGCGACGCCGGCGGCCTGTCGCGCGACGCCGTCCTCGGCGCGTTCCGCCGCCATCTGGCGCGCATCCAGCACCACGTGCAGGAAACCTTCGAGCAGGAGGGGCTGTCGGGGCTGGAGGCGGCGCGGCGCCTGTCGGGGCTGACCGACGGGCTGGTGGCGGCGCTGTTCGCCCATGCGACCGGGCCGGACGGGCCGGGGCGCATCGGCGAGCGGCTGACGATCGCCGCGACCGGCGGCTATGGGCGCGGCGTGCTGGCGCCGTTCAGCGACATCGACCTGCTGTTCCTCACCCAGGCGACGCCGGCGCCGGCGACGCTGCGGGCGGTGGAATACATGCTGTATTTCCTGTGGGACCTGGGGCTGAAGGTCGGCCACGCCACGCGGTCCGTCGCCGAATGTCTGGCCGAGGCGGCGCGCGACACGACGGTGCGCACCAGCCTGCTGGATGCGCGGCCGGTCTGCGGCGACACGAAGCTGTTCGAGGAGTTCGCGGCGCAGTTCCGCGCCAACTGCCGCGAGGCCGGCCCCGCCGAGTTCTTCGCCGCCAAGCAGGCCGAGCGCGACGCCCGCCACCGCCGCTACGGCGACAGCCCGTTCCTGGTGGAGCCGAACGTCAAGGAAGGGCGCGGCGGCCTGCGCGACATGCAGACGCTGTACTGGATGGCGCGCTACGTGTTCGGCATCACCACGGTCGCCGAGCTGGTCGGGCCGGACGGCCCGGGGCTGCTGCAGGAGATGGAGGCGCGGCACGCCCGCCGGTCGTGGGATTTCCTGTGGACGGTGCGCTTTCACCTCCATTACGTCGCCGGCCGGGCGGAGGAGCGGCTGACCTTCGACCTCCAGCCGGTGATCGGCGCGCGCATGGGCTATACCCGCCACGGCCGGCAGGACGGGGTGGAGCGCTTCATGCGCCACTATTTCCTGACGGTGCGCGAGGTGGTGCGGGCGACGCATCTGCTGGAGCCGGCGATCCTGCGCGCCGCACTCGGGCCGCCGGCGCTCGCGGCGCAGACCGATCCGGCGCTGCTCGACGCAGGCTTCGTGCTGGCGGAAGGCAAGCTGCTGCCCGCGCCCGATCGCGGCTTCGACGCGGAGCCGTTGCAAATGCTGCGCGTGCTGCAGGTGGCGCGCGACCGCAACCTGACACTGCATCCGCTGACCCTGCGCGCGCTGATCCGCCACGAGCGGCGCGCCGTCGCGCTGCGCGGCGATCCGGACGCGGCCGCCATCTTCCTCGATCTGCTGTGCGGCGACGATGACGGGCACGCCCATCGCCGCGCCGACGGGGCGCGCTGGCTGTCGGTGATGAACGAGACCGGGTTCCTCGGCCGCTATCTGCCGGACTGGGCGCGCATCGTCGGACAGATGCAGTTCGACACCTATCACGTCTTCACCGTGGACGAGCACACGATCGAGGCGGTGCGCGTCCTCAACGCGGTCGAGCGGGGCGAATTGCGCGACGCGGTGCCGGTCGCGTCCGGCGTGATGGACCATTTGCAGTCCCGCCGCGCGCTGTATGTCGCGCTGCTGCTGCACGACATCGCCAAGGGGCGCGGCGGCGACCATTCGGAGCTGGGCGCCGAGGTGGCGCAGGAAGTGGGGCCCGCGATCGGCCTGTCCGCCGAGGAGACGGAGACCGTCTCGTGGCTGGTGCTGCATCACCTGCTGTTGAGCCAGACCGCGTTCAAGCGCGACATCGACGACCCCAAGACGATCCTCGATCTGGCGGAGACGATCCAGTCGCCGGAGCGGCTGCGCCTGCTGCTCGCGCTCACGGTCGCGGACATGCGCGCGGTGTCGCCCAAGGTGTGGAACGGCTGGAAGGCGACGCTGCTGCGCGAGCTGTACGCGCGGGTGGGCGAGGTGCTGGCCGGCGGCCTGTCCACCGCCGAGCGCGACGTGCGCGTGGCGCGCGCGCGACAGGCGGCGGCGGCGCTGATGGACGGCTGGACGCAGGACGACATCGCGCATTTCTGGGAGCTGGGCTACGGCGGCTACTGGCTGTCGTTCGACCCGGAGACGCATGCCCGTCACGCCCGGCTGGTGCGCGAGGCTGAGCGGCGGGGCGCGCCGCTGACGGTCGAGACGATGCCGCTGCCGGCGCGCGCGGTGACGGAGGTGACGGTCTATGTCGCCGACCATGCCGGGCTGTTCTCGCGCATCGCCGGCGCGCTGGCGGTCGCGGGCGCGTCGATCGTCGATGCGCGCATCCACACCATGACCAACGGCATGGCGCTCGACACGTTCTGGATCCAGGACGCGGGCGGCGGGGCGTTCGACGCGCCGCACCGGCTGGCGCGGCTGTCGGCGCTGATCGAACAGGCGCTGTCCGGCCGGCTGCGCCTGTCGGCCGAGATCAAGGAGGCGTCGCGGTCGGTGATCGGCCGGCGGATGCGCGCGATCCACGTGCCGCCGCGGGTGGTGATCGACAACCACGCGAGCAACACGCACACGGTGCTGGAGGTCAACGGCCGCGACCGGCCGGGCCTGCTGCACGACGTGACGGCGGCGATCAGCGACCAGGGGCTGCAGATCGCGAGCGCGCATGTCACGACCTATGGCGTGCGGGCGGTGGACGTCTTCTATGTCAAGGACGTGTTCGGGCTGAAGGTCGAGAACGAGCGCAAGCTGGCCGGCCTGCGCGAGGCGCTGCTGGGCGCGCTGACCAACCCCGAGGACCCGATGCCGCTGCCGGTCCGCCGGGTCGCCGCCGCCGCGCGCTGACGCAAGGCGCGCTGACGCAAGGCGC
>NZ_BANB01000305.1 GCF_000964365.1 Acidisphaera rubrifaciens HS-AP3
GCCGCGGCGCTGTCGGGCGTGGGGGTCGCGCTGGCGGCGAGTTCGTGCAGCTTCGCCTCCAGTTTCGCCGCCTCGTCCTTGTCGGGGTTGAAGGTGAGGGCCCGGCGCCACTGGTATTCCGCGTCGAGCTTCCGCCCGGCGGCCAGATAGGCATCGCCGAGATGGCCGTTGATCTCCGCATCCTCGGGCTGCAGCTCGACCGCGCGTTCGAGGGTCTTCACCGCCTCCTTGGTGTCGCCCTGGCGCAGCAGGACCCAGCCGAGGCTGTCGACGATCGCCCCGTCATTCGGCCGCTGCTCGGCCGCACGCTCGATCATCTGCTTGGCCTGCGAGAGATGCGTGCCCTGGTCGGCCCAGGAATAACCGAGATAATTCAGCACGGCCGGCTGATCGGGCGCGAGTTCGAGCGCCTGATGGAAATCCGCCTCGGCCTTCGGCCACTGGTTCGACCGCTCATAGGCGATGCCGCGGGCATAGAAGAGCGGCCAGGCGATACGGCGCGGCTGCTCGCCCTGGCGCATGATGGCCCGGTCATAGGCGGTGATGGCATCGGTGAACCGCCCCTTGGCGCGCAGCGTGTCGCCAAGCTGAGCGTCCGGCAGCGGGCTGTCCGGGTATTCGCGCGACAGCTCCTCCAGATCCCGGGTCGCGAGGTCGGTATGACCGAGCATGTCCTCCAGCGCCGCGCGGCGCAGGCGCACCACCGCCGACAGCGGATCGTCCTTGCCGACCGGCGCCAGGATCGCCAGCGCGGCGTCATAATGCTTGGCGGTCTGCTCGATGTCGGAGAGCAGCATGCGGGCCGCCACGAAATCCGGCCGCAGGTCGAGCGCGAGACGCAGCAGCAGCATGGAGAAATCCGTCGCGTCCTGCTGGCGCAGCGCGGCGGCGAGCGCGAGATACGCCTCGGCGATCCCGTCGGTCGCGCGTGCGATCGGGCGGCGCATCACCGCCGCCTCCAGCGCCGGCAGGGCGATCGCGAAATCGTCGCCGCCCTCCAGCAGCGCGCGCAGCGTGTCGTCGGCCTCCTGCGTGTGGCCCTGCCGCGCCTGCCAGCTTGCCAGCGCCTCCGCCAGACGCAGGTTGGTGCCGCCGTATTCGGTCTGCGCGGTCCGATACAGCCGCGCCGCGTCGGCCGCCCGTCCGCCGAGATCGGCGATCATCGCGGCATGCAGCGCATAGACGCCGCGGAAACGCTGCCCCTCCACATACGGGCGGAGCGTGGCGAGCGCCGCATCCACATGCCCCCCGCCGAGCTGCGCCCAGGCGACCAGCAGCGGCTGGAGAACCTGGGTCAGCCCCTGCCGCGGCAGATTGTGGAAATGGTTCTCCGCCGCGTCCCAACGGCCCGCCTTGGCGTCGGCATCGGCCAGCAGCAGCTGCGCCGCCTGATTGTCGGGCAGCCGGCGCGCCAGCCGCACCGCCTCCGGCCGGCCGGCGAGCAGGGCCGAGACGAAGGCCTGTTCCACCAGCTCCGTGTTGCGGGGATCGAGCGTCATCGCCCGCTCGAAATACTCGGCCGCCCGGTTCATGTCCGACTGGGCGACCGCGAAGCGCCCGCACAGGAAGTCGCCGGCGAGGCCATAGACGGGCGGCCGTTCGGCCGTCCCCCCGCCTGCCACCGTCCCGCGCATCGCCGCGGCGGCCGGGGCGCCCGCGCCGAGACACGCCCCCAGCAGGGACGCCGACAGGAACGCCGAGAACAGCAGCGCGGGACGGAGACGACGGGGCGGGCGCCGGGCGGAGGAAGCGTACATCAGGAACCAACGAAGTTATGGGTATCCCAGACTGCCACGCGCCGGCACGGCGCACACGCGGCAAAACACGGGGGTTGACGGTTTGTCATGCGGGCTACATCCCGCCCGGGTAGTTCGGCCCGCCGCCGCCCTCGGGCGTCACCCAGTCGATATTCTGGCCCGGGTCCTTGATGTCGCAGGTTTTGCAGTGGACGCAGTTCTGCGCGTTGATCTGCAACCGCGGCGCCCCCTCCTCCGCGCCCACGATCTCGTAGACGCCGGCCGGGCAGTAGCGCGTCTCCGGGCTGCGGAACTGCTCCCAGTTCACGGCGATCGCCTGCGACGGATCACGCAGACGCAGATGCGCGGGCTGATTCTCCTCATGGTTGGTGTTGCTGATGAACACCGACGAGAGGCGGTCGAACGTGAGCTTGCCGTCCGGGCGCGGATAGGCGATGCGCGGCGCCCGGTCGGCCCGCTGCAGCGAGTCGTGATCGGGATGGACGTGATGGAACGTCCACGGCGCCCGGCCGCGAAAGACATAGGTGTCGAGGCCGGCATAGGCGAGCCCGCCCAGCAGACCCCAGCGGGCGAAGGCCGGGCGGACGTTGCGCACCGCCGCAAGCTCCTCCCACACCCAGCTCGCGCGCAGCCGCTCCGGGTAGGTGTCGAGCACCGCCGGACGGTCGCCAGCGAGCGCGTCGGCAACCGTTTCGGCCGCAACCATCCCCGACTTCATCGCGGTGTGCGAGCCCTTGATCTTCGGCACGTTGACGAAGCCCGCCGAGCAGCCGATCAGCGCGCCGCCGGGAAACACCAGGGTCGGGATCGATTGCAGCCCGCCCTCGTTGAGCGCGCGCGCGCCATAGCTGATGCGCCGGCCGCCCTCGAAATGCCCGCGCACGGCCGGGTGCGTCTTGAACCGCTGCATCTCCTCGAACGGCGAAAGCCACGGGTTGCGGTAGTCGAGCCCGATGACGAACCCGTACGAGATCAGGTTGTCCCCGAAATGATACAGGAACGATCCGCCATAGGTGGCGCGGTCCAGCGGCCAGCCGATCGTATGCTCGATCAGGCCCGCGCGGTGGCGCTCGGCGGGGATTTCCCACAGCTCCTTGATGCCGATCGCATAGGTCTGCGGATCGTGCCCGTCGCGCAGGCCGTAGCGCGTCATCAGCTGCTTCGACAGCGAGCCCCGGCAGCCCTCGGCGAACAGGGTATAGGTGGCACGCAGCTCCATGCCGCGCTGCCACGCATCGGTGGGGGCGCCGTCGCGGCCGATGCCCATGTCGCCGGTCGCGACGCCGACCACGCGCCCGTCCTCGATCAGCGCCTCGGCGGCGGCGAAGCCCGGATAGATCTCGACGCCCAGCGCCTCCGCCTGCTGGCCGAGCCAGCGGCACACGTCGCCGAGGCTGACGATGTAGTTGCCGTGATTGTTCATCTGCGGCGGCGTCGGCATCTTGTAGGCGCGCTGTTCCGTGAGGAACAGGAAGCGGTCCTCGCGTGCCGGCGTGGAAAGCGGCGCGCCCCGCTCGGCCCAGTCGGGCAGGAGCTCATTGAGCGCCCGGGGCTCGATCACCGCACCGGACAGGATATGCGCGCCGACCTCGCTGCCCTTTTCGACCACGCACACGGCGGCGTCCGGGGCAAGCTGCTTGAGGCGGATCGCCGCGGCGAGACCGGCGGGTCCGGCACCGACAATGACGACATCGAACGCCATACTCTCGCGCGGCGGCACTTCCTCGTCGGCCATGCAGTCCCTCCCGTATGCCGCCACTAGATGTGGGGTCGGCCGCGAAACTAGGCAGACTGTCGTGCGGACGCAAAATCGACCAGGATCGGCGGATGGACGCCCAAGCCTTTCTGCGCGCGGCGCTGGTGCTGCAACACGACTGGGGCGTGGACGAGGCGCTCGACGCGGTCGCGGCCGACCGCTTTGCCGCCGCCCCGCCGGCCGGCGCCCCGCCCCTGGCTGACCCGCGTGC
>NZ_BANB01000304.1 GCF_000964365.1 Acidisphaera rubrifaciens HS-AP3
GGGCGCTGCGCGGCGCGCGGCGGCTGGACCGTATGCCAGGCCTGCGCGGCTTCGGCGTGCTCTCGTATGCGTTCTATATGTCGTTCGCCCTCGGCGAACTGGCCGCGGTGACGCTGTTGCGCGCGCTGGGCCGCGCGCCGGCCGCATCCCCCGTCGCCTATGTCGCGCTGACCACCGTGCTGACCCTGACGCTTGCCGTTGCCCTGCACCGTCTCGTCGAGCGTCCGGCGCTGCGGCGCTTCTCGCCGCGGGCCGCGTGAGCCCACCCGCCGGGGACATTGCCGCCGCGGACGTTGCCGCAACGGGGCATCTGGCCTGCCGACCGGCGCGCGGGTAGGGTCCGCCGCGCCGTTCCCCGACAGGATTTTGCCCATGCGCCTTGCCCGCAGCCTTGCGCCCACGCTGAAGGAAACGCCCGCCGAGGCGCAGATCGCGTCCCATCGGCTGATGCTGCGGGCCGGGCTGGTCCGGCAGGAAGCGGCCGGCATCTATGCCTGGCTGCCGCTCGGCCTGCGGGCGCTGCGGCGGATCGAGCAGATCGTGCGCGAGGAACAGGATGCCGCCGGCGCGCAGGAGATGCTGATGCCGACGATCCAGCCGGCGGAGCTGTGGCGCGAGAGCGGTCGCTATGACGCCTATGGCCCGGAGATGCTGCGCATCCTCGACCGCCACAAGCGCGAGATGCTGTACGGGCCGACCAACGAGGAGATGGTCGTCGATCTCGCCCGCCAGTGCCTGCGCAGCTACCGCGAGCTGCCGCAGACGGTCTATCACATCCAGTGGAAGTTCCGCGACGAGGTGCGCCCGCGCTTCGGCGTGATGCGCGGGCGCGAGTTCCTGATGAAGGACGCCTACAGCATCGACGTCGACTATGCGGGCGCGGTGGTCAGCTATCGCCGCATGATGCTGGCCTATATGCGCACCTTCCAGCGCATGGGCCTGCGCGCCATTCCGATGGCGGCGGAGAGCGGACCGATCGGCGGCAATCTCAGCCACGAGTTCATCATCCTGGCGCCGACCGGCGAGAGTCAGGTGTTCTATGACGCGGCGTTCGAGACGATCGACTACACCGACGCCGGCTTCGACATCCGCTCAGCCGACGATCTCGAACGCTTCTTCGGCGTGATGACGAGCCAGTACGCCGCGACCGACGAGAAGCACGACGAGGCCCGCTGGGCCGAGGTGCCGGCGGAGCGGCGGCGCGAGGGTCGCGGCATCGAGGTCGGGCACATCTTCTATTTCGGCACCAAATACAGCAAGCCGATGGGCTTCACCGTGCCGGGGCCGGACGGGCGGCCGTTCCATCCGGAAATGGGCAGCTACGGCATCGGCGTCTCCCGTCTGGTCGGCGCGGTGATCGAGGCGGGGCATGACGAGGCGGGCATCATCTGGCCCGACGCGGTGGCGCCGTTCCGCGTCGCGCTGCTCAACCTCAAGACCGGCGACGCGGCGTGCGACGCGCTCTGCGAACGGCTCTATGGCCGGCTCGACGCGCTGTACGACGACCGCGAGGAGCGGGCAGGGGTGAAGTTCGCCGATGCCGACCTGCTCGGCCTGCCGTGGCAGGTCATCGTCGGGCCACGCGGCGCGGCCGCCGGGCGGGTCGAGCTGAAGCGGCGCGCGACGGGCGAGCGCATCGAGCTGTCGGTCGAGGACGCGCTGGCGCGGCTCGCGGGCTGACGATGTTCGGCACCTTCGAACGCGCCGTCGCCGGGCGCTATCTGCGCGCGCGCCGGGGCGAGCGGTTCGTCTCCGTCATCGCCGCGTTCTCGCTGATCGGCATCGCGCTCGGCGTCGCGACGCTGATCATCGTCATGAGCGTGATGGGCGGGTTCAAGGTCGATCTGTTGAACCGCATCCTCGGCTTCAACGGGCATCTCGGCGTCTACGGTGCCGGCGCGCCGCTGGTGCAGTACGAACAGGACGCGACGAAGATCGCGGCGATCCCCGGCGTGGTCACGGCGACCCCGGTGGTGGACGGACAGGCGCTGCTGACGGACGATCGCGGCGTAGCGGTCGGCGGCATCGTGCGCGGCATCAGCCAGAGCGGGCTGCGCGGCCTGCATGCCATCAGCCACCACATCGTCGCGGGCTCGCTCGATGCGTTCCAGGGCAACGACGCGATCGCGGTGGGCATCGGGCTTGCGCGCAGGTTCGGCGCCTCCATCGGCAGCGACGTCACGCTGGTCTCGCCGCAGGGCGCGGCGACGGCGTTCGGCACGGTGCCGCGCGTGCGCGCCTACAAGATCGTGGCGATCTTCGAGGTCGGCATGAACGAATACGATTCGAACTACGTGTTCCTGCCGATGCAGGCGGCGCAGATCTTCTTCCAGAAGCCCGATCAGGCGACGCAGATCGAGGTGCGGGTGGCCGATCCCGACAACGTGGCCGCGATCGCCGCCGACGTGCGCAAGGCGCTCGGCGATCAGCCGGTGGTGATCTACGACTGGCAGCAGAACAACAACAGCTTCTTCGCCGCGGTGAAGGTCGAGCAGAACGTGATGTTCCTCATCCTCACGCTGATCATCCTGGTGGCGGCCTTCAACGTCATCTCGTCGCTGATCATGATGGTGAAGGACAAGACGCGCGATATCGCCGTGCTGCGCACGCTCGGCGCCCCGCGCGGCGCGATCCTGCGCATCTTCCTGATGTGCGGCGCATCGGTCGGCGTCACCGGCACCGTCGTCGGCACCGTGCTGGGCGTGGTGTTCTGCCTCAACATCCAGACCATCCAGGGCTGGGTGGAGACCATCACCGGGACGCGCGTGTTCAACCCGGAAGTCTACTATCTGACGCATCTGCCCGCGCGGCTCGACTGGCACGAGGTGACGCAGGTGATCGTGATGGCGCTCGGCCTATCGCTGCTGGCGACGCTTTACCCGAGCTGGCGTGCGGCCCGCACCGATCCGGTGGTGGCGTTGCGCAATGAGTGAGCCGCCCCTGGCGCTGCGCGGCGTCTGCCGCACCTACCGCACCGAGGCGGGCGAGCTGCCGGTGCTGCGCGGTGCGGACCTCGTGCTGGCGGCGGGCGAGATCGTCGCGCTGGTCGCGCCGTCGGGCGCCGGCAAGTCGACGCTGCTGCATCTCGCCGGGCTGCTGGAGCGGCCGGACGGCGGCGCGGTGCTGATCGCCGGTCGCGACGCGGCCACGCTCGCTGACGCCGAACGTACGGCCATCCGCCGCGACGCGATCGGATTCGTGTATCAGTTCCACCATCTGCTGGGCGAGTTCTCGGCGCTGGAGAACGTGGCGCTGCCGCAACTGATCGCGGGGGTCGCGCGGCGCGCGGCGCGGCAGCGCGCCGCCGCCCTGCTCGATGCGTTCGGGCTGGCGGCCCGGCGGGATCATCTGCCGGGCCGGCTGTCGGGCGGCGAACAGCAACGCGTGGCGATCGCCCGGGCGCTCGCCAACGGGCCGCGCGTGCTGCTCGCGGACGAGCCGACCGGCAACCTCGACGTGGAGACGGCCGACCGCGTGTTCGACGCGCTGCTCGATGCTGTGCGTCGGCAGGGCGTCGCGGCCCTGATCGCGACGCACAACCCGGACCTCGCGCGGCGGATGGACCGCATAGTGACGCTGCGCGACGGACGCATCGTCGCCGGCTGACGCGCGCTCCGCGTTCTTTGTCTGGACCCGGCGGGCGCGTGCGCGACATGCTGCATCGCAATCCAAGGAGGCTGGTCATGATTCCACGCGAGCGGGTTCCGTTTTCCGCGATCGTCGATCGCCCGCCGATCCGCCTGCCGGGCGACGCGCGCATCGTGGTCTGGACCATCGTCAACCTGGAAGTCTGGGACATCGCGCGCCCGATGGCGCGGCAGATCCTGCCCGCACCGATGGGGCAGCCGCTGCTGCCCGACGTGCCGAACTGGACCTGGCACGAATACGGGATGCGCGTCGGGGTGTGGCGTTTCTTCCGCCTGTTTGAACGCCTCGGCATCCGCCCCACGCTGTCGATCAATGCCCGCGTCTGCGAGGACTATCCCCGCGTCGCGGCACAGGCGCGTGACGCGGGCTGGGAGTTCATGGGCCATGCGTGGGATCAGATTCCGATCCACCGCATCGACGACCAGCCCGGCATGATCCGCCGCGCCCTCGACACCATCGAGCAATTCACCGGCGCGCGGCCGAAAGGATGGCTCGGCCCCGGCCTGACGCAGACCGAGGACACACCCGACCACCTCGCCGCCGCCGGCATCCGCTACATCGGCGACTGGGTCTATGACGACGAACCGACGGAGATCGCGACCCAGCATGGCCGGCTGGTCACGTTGCCGTACACCGTCGAGCTGAACGACATCCCGACCATGATGGTGCAGCATCACGAATCCGCCTACTGGCGCGAGCGCTGCGTCGACAGTTTCGACCGGCTGTATGAGGAGGGCGCGACGCGGCCGAAATTCATGGCCATCGCGATCCATCCCTACATCTCCGGCCAGCCGCACCGCATCCGCTATCTGGAGGAAGTCTACGACCATATCGGCCGGCATCCCGGCGTGCTGCACTGGAACGGGCTCGACATGCTGGACTGGTGGGATCGCGGCGCCGGACGGGACGGCGCCTGACGGGACGGCGCCTGATCGGCGCCGCTATCCGCGCGGCGGCGGGGTCAACGCCGCCAGCACCTCCGCATACGGCGCGCTGGACAGCGCGAAGGCGCCGCGGAACGGGCTGCTGAGGGCCACGATCAGCACGAGCACCATCGCTCCCGACAGGGCCAGCACCGACGACATCACGAGATGGCTCCGCAGGCTGGGCGCGGCGACGAACGACCCGGCACAGATCGTCAGGAGGCCGCCGAACAGCAGGGTTGTCCAGACGATCCCCGGCAGCGTCACGCCGGCGAGATGCAGCCGCATCGAACGTGCCTCCGCGAGCCGCGTGACGGCGGACAGCAGCCGTGACTGAATGTTCGTCGCGGCCGCCGTCGCGGGCTGTAAATCAGCGCACAGCAGGTTGATCCGCGTGATGACCGGGCTGACGAGCGCGGGCAGCATACCGGCGGCCTGCGCCGGCCATTCATCCTCGATCACGCCGCGCGTGTAGGCGATCAGCCCCGCGCGGACAGGGGCCGCGTCATGCGCGTCGAGCCCGTCGGTCGCCAGCAGCACGGAGGCGATCGCGGTCACCTCGTCCTGGGTCGCGACGGCCGCGTGATTGTATCCCTCCCACGCGACCGTGGCGACGAGGGCGAGCAGCACCGCGTAGGTGGTGCCGATCGTCCCGAGCATCGCCGCCGCCACATCCGTGTGCGCCCGGCGGGAGGCCGTCGAGATGAAGCTGCGCGTGCAGGTCTCGATGATGACGGCGCCGAGGACCGCGATGCCGATGATGAAGCCGGCGAGCACAACGGCGGAGTGGGCGTACACCGTCTCCGGATGCACCGCCATGTGCATGGCGCTGGCCATCGGCGCCGGTCCCATCGGCGGCTCGCCTGCGCGTGGCCGGCGGACTCAGTCCTTCTCGACCTTCATGCCGGCCGCGGCGAGTTCCTTGAACAGACCGGCGTTGCGCACGTCGGTGAAGCCCATGTCGAGCAGCGTCTTGCCGGCCAGCGCCGCGCGGTTGCCGGACGCGCAGTACAGCGCCACCGGCCGATCGCGCCGGAATGCCTCGTGGTGCAGCGGGCTGTCGGGGTCGGCGCGGAACTCCAGCATCCCGCGGGAGACGGCGACCGCGCCGGCGATCTTGCCGCTGGCGGCGATCTCGGCACTGTCGCGCAGGTCGATCAGCAACGTGTCGGCGGGGAGCCGCGCGGCGTCCTCCGGACTGACGCGCGGGACCACCGCGTTCGCTTCGGCCACCATGTCCTTGACGGTCTTGGGCACGCGTTCCTCCTTGTCTGGTTGCGCCTAGATGACGCCATCGGCACGCAGGCGCGCGATTTCCTCGCTCGTATAGCCTATCTCGTGCAGGACGTCCGTCGTGTCCGCGCCCGCGTCGGGCGCCGGGGTGCGCAGCGACCAGGGCGTGCGGCTCAGTTCCATCGGCTGGCCCACCAGCGTCTGCGGCCCGAGGCGTGGATGATCCACCTCGCGGGTCAGCCGGAGATGGCGCACCTGTGGATCGGCGAAGACCTGATCGATGGTGTTGATCGGGCCGCAGGGCACGCTCGCCGCGGCCAGCGTCTCGATCCAGGCGGCGGAGGGGCGGGTGCGCGTCACCGCCTCGATCGCCTCGCCCAGCGCGGCGCGGTTGTCGGACCGCGCCTCGCCGGTCGCGAAGCGCGGATCGGTCGCCAGCGCCGGCTGCCCCAGCGCGTCGCACAGGCGGCGGAAGATCGCGTCGCCGGACGCGGCGATGTTGATGTGCCCGTCGGCGGTCGCGAACACGCCGGTCGGGATGCTTGTCGGGTGATCGTTGCCGGCCTGCGGCGGCACCTCGCCGCCGAGCAGCCAGCGGCTCGCCTGGAAGTCGAGCATGGCGATCTGCGCGGCGAGCAGCGAGCTTTGCACCCACTGGCCCTCGCCGGACACCTCGCGCTCCAGCAATGCCACGAGGATGCCGAGGGCGGCATACAGTCCGGCCGTCAAATCGGCGACCGGGATGCCCGCGCGGGTCGGCCGGCGCGCGCCGTCGGGACCGGGGATGCCGGTGATGCTCATCAGCCCGCCCATGCCCTGGGCGATCTGATCGAAGCCCGGCCGGTCGGCATACGGGCCGTCCTGCCCGAAGCCCGAGATGCTCGCGTAGACAAGGCGCGGATTGACCGCCCGCAGCCGCTCGTAGTCGATGCCGAGCCGGTATTTCACGCCGGGGCGGAAGTTCTCCACCAGCACGTCCGACCGCGCGACCAGGCGGTGCAGCACGGCCAGACCTTCGGGGCGTTTCAGATCGAGCGTCAGGCTGCGCTTGTTGCGATGCAGATGCTGGAAGTCGGGACCGTGGCGGTCGCCGCCCATCCCGCCGTCGCCCTCCGGTCCCTCGATCTTGATCACCGAGGCGCCCCAGTCCGACAGCTGCCGCACGGCGGTCGGCCCGGCGCGGACGCGCGAGAGATCGAGCACGCGGAAACGCGCCAGCGGGCCGGTTGCGGGAACAGATGTCGCGGGGTCGGGCATGGGCGCCATCGAACCACGCGCGGCGCCGCCTGCCTATCCCGTGCGGCCCGTGGGTTCGCGGCCCGATCCCCGGCCTGATCCCCGGGGACGATTGCCGGCGCGGGGGCGGCGCGCGCAAAATGCGCTATGACCGACACCGCGCAGGATCAGACACAGCCGCATGACGGCCGCGCGACTGCCGCCGCCCGCATCCTGTTCGTCGATGACGAGGAGGGCGTGCGACTGGTGGTCGGCGATTTCCTGGCCTCGATCGGCTACGACGTGTTGGTCGAGGCGGACGGCGCCGCCGCGCTTCGCCGCATCGAATCCGACCCGTCGATCACGCTGCTGATCAGCGATGTCCGCATGGCCGGGCTGTCCGGCATCGACCTCGCGCGGGCGGCGAGCCGCCTGCGCCCGGCACTGCGCATCCTCGTCACGTCCGGCTATTTCCTGCCGCAGACCGTGCCCTGGCCGTTCCTGCGCAAGCCGTTCCGCCTCGGTGAGTTGGAGGCCGCCGTCACGGCGGCGCTCGGCTGAGCCGCGCGGCGGAACACCCGGCGGCCGAGGCTGGTCACGACTTTGTGTCGATTGTAGTCTTGCTGCGATCACGGCGGATGGAGTGGACGCCATGGCCTGGCTCAGCACGCCCGGACTGACGCCGCATGGCTTCTGCCTGGCGTGGGACCCGGCGCTCCTGTCGCTGCATGTCGTGTCGGATGCGACGATCGCGCTTGCCTACTACTCGATCCCGGCAGCGCTGGCGTGGCTGGTGATGCACCGGCGCGATCTCGCCTTCCGCTGGCTGTTCTGGCTGTTCGCGCTGTTCATCCTGGCCTGCGGCACCACGCACGTGATGGACGTGTGGACGCTGTGGTATCCCGACTACCTCGCGCAGGGCCTCATCAAGGCGGCGACGGCCGCGTTGTCGATCATCACCGCCTTTGCGCTGTGGCCGATGCTGCCGCGCGTGCTCGCGCTGCCGTCGCCGGCGATGCTGCGTGACGCCAACGACCGTCTGGCGGCCGAGGTGCGCGAACGCGACCGGCTGCTCGCCGCCCTCCAGCACGAGACGGCGGAGCGCGAGCGGGCGGAGGAAATGCTGCGCCAGGCGCAGAAGATGGAGGCGATCGGCCAGCTCACCGGCGGTGTGGCGCATGACTTCAACAACCTGCTGCTGGTGATGCAGGCGAATCTCGAACTGCTGGACCGGCGGCTGCACGACGACGCCGCGTCGCGGACGCTGATCGAGCGG
>NZ_BANB01000303.1 GCF_000964365.1 Acidisphaera rubrifaciens HS-AP3
GGGAGGCGGGACGGATGCTCGCGCGCGGGGGGCGCGGCGCGGCGGCCGCGACGCTCTATGACGCGGCCATCGCCGCGCGTCCGGAGCGGCGCGACCTGATCTTTGCCTGCGTCAGCGACCTGCACGACTTCGGCGCGGCCGCGGCGGCGCTTGATCTGCTGGAGCGCCATTGCCTTCCGTCCGACCGGGCCGCCACCGCCTGGGCCGTCCTGCGCGGCGTGCTGCTGGCCGATCTCGATCGGTTGGCGGAGGCACGTGCGGTGCTGGAGGACGCGACGGAGGCCGCGCCGCACGAGGCGGCGGCCTGGACCAATCTCGGCATGCTGCGCGAACGCTGCGGTGATTTCGCCGGCGCGCTCGCGGCGAGCGACGAGGCGGTCCGCTTGGCGCCCGACCACCCGCAGATCCGGCTCAACCGCGCCGTGCTGCTGCTACGCGCCGGACGGTTCGAGGCCGCCTGGGACGACTATGAGTGGCGGCTGCGCCAGCCAGGGGGCACGAAGCTGCCGGTGGAGACGCTGCTGCCGACGCTGGGCCCAGCACAAGATGCGCTGGCCGGGCGGACCGTGCTCGTCTGGCACGAGGAGGGGTTCGGCGACACGCTGCACTTCATCCGATATGTGCCGATGCTGGCGGCGCGGGGGGCGCGGGTCATCGCCTGGGTGCCGCGCGCGTTGGCGCGGCTGCTGGCCGCCGTTCCGGGGCTTGATGAGGTAGTCACCGACGCGGCGGCGCTCCCGCAGTACGATTGGCATTGTCCGGTGTTCGGCCTGCCTCGCGTCTTCGCGACCACGCTCGCGACGATCCCGTCGGCTGTCCCGTACCTGAAGGCGGAGCCGGGACTGGTCGCGGCATGGCGGCATCGCCTGCCGGCCGCGGCGGGCTGTCTCCGCATCGGGCTGGCCTGGGCCGGCCAGGCGCGTCCCTGGGTGCCGGGCTTCGCCCTGGTGGATGCCCGCCGCAGCATGGCCCTGGCCGATCTGGCGCCGCTCGCGGCGGTCGCGGGCGTGCGGTTCATCAGCCTTCAGAAAGGCCCGGCCGCCTCGCAGCCGCCGCCGCCCGGGCTCGACCTGTTCGACCCCATGGCGGATGTGACGGACTTTGCCGACACGGCCGCCATCGTCGCCCAGCTGGATGGCGTCATCAGCGTCGATACGGCGATCGTGCATCTGGCCGGCGCGCTCGGGCGTCCGGTCTTCATGCTCGATCGGACCGATCCGTGCTGGCGATGGCTGTCCGGACGTTCCGACAGCCCGTGGTATCCGGCGCTGCGCATCTGTCGGCAGCCTGCGCCGGGCGACTGGGCGTCTGCCGTGCGTGCGGCGGTGGCGGCGCTTAACGGGCTGCGCAGCCCGGCTGCGTCCGGATGAAGCGGAGCGTGTCGGCCAGCACCGGCGCGGTCCAACGCACCGGCCAGGCGAAGGCGCCGATCAGGAGGATATGCCCGATCCGCGGATAGAGCCGCATCGTCACGCGGTCTCCGGCGGCCGCAAGGCGGCCCGCAAGCCGTTCGGTATTGCCGGGCCGCACCGTCGTGTCGCCCAGCCCGCTGGCGAGAAAGATCGGCGGCGCGTCCGACGTGACGTGATTGATCGGCTGGGTGGACGGCAGGTCGGCGGCGGCCGGCGCAAAGACCGCCCGGACCTCCGGGTCCCGGATCGGCAGGAAATCATAGGGCCCGGCCAGCCCGATCGCGCCGGCAAGCACCGCCGACGGCCGCAGCCCAGCCCCGGCCAGCCACCGCTCGTCGAGCGCGAGCATCATCGCATTATACGCGCCGGCGGAATGGCCCATCACGAACAGGCATCGCGGGTCCGCGCCGAACGACTCCGCATGGACATGCGCCCATGCCACGGCCCGCGCGCCGTCGCGCAGGAAGTCCGGATAGGCGACGTCGGGAAACAGGCGGTAGCCGGCGATGAAAGCGACCACGCCGCGGCTGGCCAGCGCGCTCCCGAGAAAGCGGTAATCGGCCGGCGCGCCGCTCGTCCAGCCGCCGCCATGGAGGAAGACGACCGCCGGAAAGGGGCCATCGCCGCCGGCGGGCGCATAGATATCAAGCGTCTGCGCCGGCAACGGCCCATAGGCGACGTTCCGGGTGACCATAACGCCGCGGGTCGAGGTCAGGGTATTGACGACGCCCGCGCATCCCACGGTCAGCGTCGCCACGATCAGGCTCAGCAGCCGCCAGGGTCGGAAGGAGGGGATGCCGGGCGATGCCTACTTGATGACGATCTCGACGCGGCGGTTCTGGGCCTCGCGCACGCCCGGCCCGGTGGGCACCAGCAGATGCGTCTCGCCGAAGCCCTGGATGGTGATGGACTGGCGCGGGACGCCGTCGCGCACGAGTTCCGCCGCGACCGCCTGGGCGCGCCGGATCGACAGTCCCTGGTTGTACTGCCGCGTGCCGGAGGTATCGGTGTAGCCGTTCACCTCGATGCGCGTGTACTGCACCTTGGTCGAGTTTTCCGCGGCCTCGTGGATGATCTGGCGGGCGCGTTCGGTCAGGTTCGCCCTGTCCCAGTCGAAGAAGACAAGGTAGCTGCGTGCGGGGGCCGCGACGGGGGGTGCGGCCGGTGCCGGTGCGGGCGGCGGTTCGATCCCGAAGGCATACCGCAAGCCGATCAGCACGCCCTGGTTGTACTCGTTGCGCAGCGTGAGGGTGGTCGGCCCGCTCGTACGCGGGGCGGTCGCACCGTATCCCGCCGGCGTCGTCATGGTGCCGGCGTAGCTGTTGTCGCCGAAAACACCGAAGAAGCGGTACTCGGTCGTGAGCGACAGACCGGGGACGTCGGGGACGGGGAAGGACAGGCCGGCGATCGCCTGAAACGCGAAGTTGCCCTGCGTCCCGTCGGCGCGAAGCAGATACGGCGTGCCAATGCCTGACCCATACACGCCGTCCAGGTGGGTCGCGGCATAGCCCGCACCCACGCCGATATAGGGGTAGAGCCAGGGCAGGCCGATATCCATGTCGAAGAGGGCGTTGACCATGCCGCCATAGGTCTGGACGCGACCGCCGCCGGTGGTCGGGAACGCCGTCCCGGCAAAGCCGCCCGCCTCCGATCCGCGGAAATTGCCTTCGACCTCTAGCCGGAGGCCGTTGCCGAACCCGTAACCGATGCTGCCGAGGCCGACATAGCCGTTGGCATCGTTCAGCCTGACCTGATTACCGAGCGCGAAGGGCGAGGCCGGTGTCTTCGTGTCGATCTCGTCGCGCCAATTGTACCCGCCGCCGAGACCGACATAGACACCCTGGAACGGCTGTGCCCACGCAACCGCCGGCATGGCCGCCAAAGCGGTCGCCAGTAGCAGCGGTTTCGCCCGCGTCCAGCCTGTCGTCATCCCGGCATCTCCTGCGCGGCGTCGGCCGGGAGGCCGGGCAGCGTGTTCGTCATGCTGTCCTGATGGTGTAGTCCAGCCGCCGGCGTCGCGCGATGCACCGCAGCGCGGCCAGCCGAGTTTTCAACGGCCGTTGTTCAGTTGCAACATCCGATTGCCGTCCCGGCGTCCCTCGTCGCCGCCACGGTCAGACGATGCGGGCCTCGAAGGGCGGGGTCATGTCAGGGGCATCGAACTCGATCACCCACAGATCGGGGTCGAAACGCAGTTGCCGCGCGATATAGGCATCCGCGTCGGCTTCGGCGACCGGGGCCGCGCCGGTCGCCCGCAACCATGCCGCCTCGTCCCCCGCCCGCATCTGCGACAGGACGGTGACCCCGGCACGATTGCGCAGGACCATCAGGACGCCACCGGCGTCCGGGTCGCCGCGGCGGATCACCACCCCGGGCCGTCCCGCTTGGTCGCCAAGGCGCAGCGCCATCGACACCCAGAGGCCCGCCTTGACCCGCGCTTCCGTCATGCGCCTTGCTCTACCAGGACCCGACTGGCGCCGCCATCGGCGCTGCGGCAGAACGGACTGTCGGATCGAGGCCGGCTCGGTGCCGGCTGCGGTCTGGGAGAAAGTTGGGAGCGGTGCAGCGATGGCGGGAAACGGGAAAACGCGGGAAAAGGCGTCACGGCAGCTCGCCGAGGGCCAACGCGCCTACGAGGCGAAGCGGGCGGCCAAGGCAGGCGTGACCCTCGAGCGGTGGCTTGAGGACAAGGCGCGCAAGCAGGCGGCCGAGCAGCTCCAGGAGCCGCGCAGCGCGCCGCCGGCTACGCGTAAAAGGGGGCTCATGACGCGCCTGCTCGACCGCGCCCATCAGCCGCTCAAGCCGCGAACACCGAAGTCCTGACGCGTCGGCCGGTGCCGAATCACGCGAGGCCGGCCGCATCCGGCCGGCCGCCGCCGGGTAAGTTGTCGTCAGATCATGCGACGTGGGGCGAACAAGGCATGGTAGATCCACAGCACCACGACCGCGCCGATGACCGCGACAATCAAGCTGTAGAGATTGAGCCCGGTCACGCCGACATGGCCGAAGAAGTGGAACAGCCAGCCGCCCACCATCGCGCCCACGATGCCGAGCACGATGTCGAGGATCAGACCTTCGCCGCTGCCGTTCACCACCTTGCTTGCGATGAAACCGGCGATCAGTCCAAGGATCAGCCAGCCAAGGATACTCATCCGCATGTCCCTCCCAGTTTTCGCCGTCGGCCACGGTCAACCGCGCAGCGGCAAGCGAGTTGCACATCTGCTGCGGGGCGCGGTCGCTTTTCTTGCCGTGTGCGCCGCTATGCCCACGGCCGCTGAGGCGCAGCCGCCGGTCGTCACCGCCGAGACCATGATCGATTCCGGCGTACCGGGACAGCAACTTTATTTGCGTAACAAACATCCCAAGGGCCTGACCGCGTTCAGCGCCGACCGGGTCCTGTTGTTCGTGCACGGCGCGACCTATCCGGCCAGCACGTCATTCGACCTGCCGATCGGCGGCGTGTCCTGGATGGACGTCCTCGCGCGACGAGGCTTCGACGTCTGGCTGCTGGATTTGCCGGGCTATGGACGGTCCACGCGGCCGCCGCAGATGGACGCCCCAGCAGCGGCCAATCCGCCGCTGACGGATACCGCCGACGCGGTCCGCGCCTATGGGACGGCGGCCGAGTATGTCATGCGGACGCGTCATGTCGGCCGGCTCGATGTCATGGGCTGGTCGTGGGGCACGACCATCGCGGCCGGATATGCCGCCCGGTCGCCGGAACATGTCGAGCGCCTCGTGCTCTACGCGCCGCTCTGGACTCCCCAGGAACCGATCAGTTTCGGGCCGTCCGGGCCGCTGGGTGCCTACCGGCTCGTCACCCGCGATGCCGCCCGGGCACGCTGGCTGCAGGGGGTGCCGGAAGCGGCGCGCGCCGATCTGATCCCACCAGGTGTCTTCGATGCGTGGGCGGACGCGACCTGGGCGACCGATCCAAAGGCGGCCACGCGCACGCCGCCGGCCCTGCGCGCACCGAACGGCGTGATCAAGGATCTGCGGGAAGCCTGGGGCGCCGGGCATCCGACCTATGACCCCGCGGGCATCACCGCGCCGACGCTGATCGTACAGGGCGAGTGGGACCACGACACGCCTCCGGCCATGGCGCGGGCGCTTTTCGCCCGGCTGACGCATGTCCCATGGAAGCAGTACGAGCTGCTGGGCGGCGGGACCCATACGATCATCATGGAGCGTAACCGCCGGCTCCTGTATCAAGCCGTCGAGCATTTTCTGGAAGATCCGCCGCCCGTGCCCTGATGCGGGCGTCGGCCGCGAACCCCGGGAGGTCGGGGGGCGTTGATGTCGTGTTCGGCGGAGGAGCAGAACATGGCAGACCAGACGACGTCGCCGCCGCTCGCGGCCAGCGTTCTCGAACTTCAGGGTGTCTTCCCCTCGGAGACGGCACTGCGCGATGCGGTCGCGCGGTTGAGCTTGGCAGGGTTCGATCGCGCAGAGCTCAGCGTTCCGTCCGGCGTCGCCGGCATGGACGCGGCGCCACCGCAGACGGAGGTGGACCAGCGACAGGCGCGGACCCTGGGGACCAGTATGGCGGCAAGTTCGGGAGCAATGGTCGGCGCCGGGCTCGCGGCGGCGGCCGGGATTGCTGTGGCGCCGATCGCGGCGGCGGCGGTTGTCGGCGGTCTGGCCGCAGGCGCGATCGCCGGAGCTGCCGCATCCGGCGCGAAATCGGCCGAGGATGCAAGCGAACAGCAGCGTGCCGCAGCCGGTCAGCTTATCCTGACTGTGCGCCTGCGCGATCGAGCCCAGCAGGGAGAAGTCGAGCGCGCCTTCAAAGAGGCCGGTGCGACACGTTGGGACGCCGTCGAGCGGCGGGCCGACTAAGGCGCGGTCGCGGGCGAGACCGGGCGGGCCCCGTCAGCGGAATTGCCGGCAGCACATCAATGCTGCCGGCATCCGTCTCGCGTATAAGTCGAGTGACGGAGTTAGGCGAGGCGGAGGTTGGTAGCCGCCGCCTTGCCGCGTTCCATGGCGATTTCGTAGCTCACCCGCTGCCCGTCATTCAGGCCCTTGAGGCCAGCGGCCTGGACCGCGGTGATGTGCACGAACACATCCTTGCCGCCGTCCTGCGGCACGATGAACCCGAAGCCCTTGGTTGCGTTGAACCACTTAACCGTTCCGGTAGGCATGTCAGTCGTCACTCCCTGGGTCGTGCGCGGCACGTTCGTTCACGTGCCGCAATATGAAAGCGTCCGCCCAACACGTATCCCCGCACGGAGCATTGCTCCTGCGGTTAGGACGCATTGGCGCGGACCATTGTCATCAGAAGCGCGTCACGTTCGGTGACGGGTGGCGTTGCCTCAGGCGAGCCTGAGGTTGATGGCGGCGGCCTTGCCGCGCTCCATCGCCACTTCGTAGTTGACCTTCTGCCCCTCATCGAGGCCGCGCATCCCAGCCGCCTGCACGGCGGTGATATGCACGAACACATCCTTACCGCCATCCTGCGGCATGATGAAGCCGTAGCCTTTCGTGGCGTTGAACCACTTGACTGTGCCGATAGCCATTCTCTCTGTCTCACTCTCCGTCTCGGGCACGACGCATGACGCATCGCACAAGGGACAACCGTGCCTTATCGACGTCTTGACGGCACCCGTGACGGTCGCGCAGCAAGCGAAGCCGAGAAGCGATTGCAGGCTGAATGGGCGCAGAAAGCGCAGCGTATGTCAATTACAGCCGTAAGACGGCGGCCGATATCGAGGTCACGTTTCGGTCCGCCGCGAGTCGCCGGGGGCGCGGCCAAAGAAAAAGGCGGGTCCGGGGACCCGCCTTTTCCCGCGACCGCGAAGGCCGCACGATAGACGACTTCGATCCGTCTGAGGGATCAGAAGTCCATATCGCCCATGCCGCCACCCGGAGGCGCCGGCGGGCCCTTCTTCTCCGGCTTCTCGGCGATCATCGCCTCGGTCGTGACCAGCAGGCCCGACACCGACGCGGCATCCTGCAGCGCGGTCCGCACCACCTTCGTCGGGTCGATGATGCCGGCCTTCACCATGTCCTTGAACTCGGCGTTCTGCGCGTCGAAGCCCCAGCTGTAGTCATCGTTGTCGAGGACCTTGCCGGCGATCACCGCACCGTCCTCGCCCGCGTTCTCGGCGATCTGACGCAGCGGAGCCTGGAGCGCTTTGCGGACGATCTCGATGCCGAAGCGCTGATCGTCGTTGTCGCCCTTCAGCTTGGCGAGCACCAGCGACGAGCGCGCGAGGGCCACGCCGCCACCCGGGACGATGCCTTCCTCGACGGCCGCGCGGGTCGCGTGCAGCGCGTCGTCGACGCGATCCTTGCGCTCCTTCACCTCGATCTCGCTCGCGCCGCCGACGCGGATGACCGCGACGCCGCCGGCGAGCTTCGCCAGACGCTCCTGCAGCTTCTCGCGATCGTAGTCCGAGGTGGTCTCCTCGATCTGCGCGCGGATCTGGTTGCAGCGGCCCTTGATGTCGTCCTTCTTGCCCGAGCCTTCGACGATCGTGGTGTTCTCCTTCTCGATGAGAACCCGCTTCGCGCGGCCGAGCATGTTCAGGGTGACGGTCTCGAGCTTGATGCCGAGGTCCTCGCTGATCACCTGGCCGCCGGTCAGGATCGCGATGTCCTCGAGCATCGCCTTGCGGCGATCACCGAAGCCCGGCGCCTTCACGGCCGCGATCTTGAGGCCGCCGCGCAGCTTGTTGACGACCAGGGTCGCCAGGGCCTCGCCCTCGACGTCCTCGGCGATGATCAGCAGCGGACGGCCGGACTGCACCACGCTCTCGAGCAGCGGCAGCAGCGGCTGCAGACCCGACAGCTTCTTCTCGTGGATCAGGATATAGGGCTGATCCAGTTCCGCGATCATCTTCTCCGCATTCGTGATGAAATACGGGGAGACATAGCCGCGGTCGAACTGCATGCCCTCGACGACGTCGAGCTCGGTCTGGATGCCCTTGGCTTCCTCGACCGTGATGACGCCCTCGTTGCCGACCTTCTGCATGGCTTCGGAGATCATCTTGCCGATCTCGTGCTCGCCGTTGGCAGAGATCGTGCCGACCTGCGCCGTCTCGCTCGGGGTCGTGATCTTCTTGGTGCGCTTCTTCAGCTCTTCGACGATGGCGATGACCGCCTTGTCGATGCCGCGCTTGAGGTCCATCGGATTCATGCCGGCGGCAACCGCCTTCGCACCCTCGCGCACGATCGCCTGCGCCAGGACCGTGGCGGTCGTCGTGCCGTCGCCGGCCGTGTCGTTGGTCTTCGAGGCCACTTCGCGCACCATCTGCGCGCCCATGTTCTCGAACTTGTCGGAAAGCTCGATCTCCTTGGCGACGGTCACGCCGTCCTTGGTGATCCGCGGCGCGCCGAAGCTCTTGTCGAGCACCACGTTCCGGCCCTTCGGCCCGAGCGTCACCTTCACCGCGTCAGCCAGAATGTCAACGCCGCGCAGCATGCGCTGGCGGGCGTCTCCGCCGAAGCGAACGTCCTTGGCAGCCATATGTGTCAGTCCCTGATCAGTTTCGATGGAGCGATTGCGTCAGCATCAGCCGTCAGGCTGGCGGGCAATCAGGCGGCCTTCTTCTTCGCGGCCTCACCTTCGATGATGCCCATGATGTCGCTCTCCTTCATGATGAGGAGCTCCTCGCCATCGAGCTTCACCTCGGTGCCCGACCACTTGCCGAACAGCACGCGGTCGCCTGCCTTCACCTCGAGAGGCACGATCTGGCCCTGCTCGTTGCGGGCGCCGGGACCGACGGCGACGATCTCGCCTTCCATCGGCTTTTCCTTCGCGGTGTCGGGGATGATGATGCCGCCCGCGGTCTTCTCCTCGGCAGTCAGCCGACGAAGAACCACGCGGTCGTGCAGGGGACGGAACTTCATAGTTCGCTCCTGATCTTGACACTGCGGCCCGCGCATGGCGCGGGCGGTCTGGTTGATTGAACGCTGCCGCGCCACGCCGGACCTCATCTGAGCATCAGGTCGGGCGGTTGGCACTCTCTCTCTGAGAGTGCTGCCGATCTAGGGAAGTCTGGTCGAGGTGTCAAGCGGCCGGCAGCACTTGCGCGGCGCGAGTGCTTAATGTCTGAAAATAAGCACTTTTTTCTTGCGGGTTCGCGGCGCTCCGGGACAGGCTTCCGGTTGGTCCGGGCGGCAAGATCGGGGCCGGGCGGGACGCCTCTCTGCGCAGGACCCCAACGGAGACGTACCGACGGAGCAAGCCGACGCATGAGCCTCGCGATGCAGATGCAGGACTACCGCCTGACCACCGCGGAGATCCTCTATCACCTCCCCGACCATCCCGGCCTCCTGCAGACCTATATATGGCAGGACCTGGACATGGCGCCGCGTTACCCGGTGCTGCGTCGCTTCCTGCGTTTCTGGGAGCGTAGCCTGGACGGGCGGCTTCATTCCGTGCGGGTCGGGTCGGCGGAACTGATCCAGCCGGGACGCTGGGGCCACGCCCAATCGGTGCTCACCCTGCACTGACGGGGCCTTGCTTCGGACGGCGTGCCATCAGGCGCACGCCAAGCAGTCCCGAAGCTGCGAACAGGGCGGCGGCCAGGGCGATTTCGGTCCGGCCGCCGACCTGCGTACCTCGGCCGAGAAGGGCGAAGATCAGCGTCTGCGGCAGGTAGCCGATGGCCGACGCCGCGAGGAACGGACCGAGGCGCACCGTCGACACCCCACCGATGAGATTAAGCGCGATATTACTGCCCAGCGGCAGCAGCCGCAGGACCAGCGTCGCGCGGAACGGCTGACCGGCCAGACTTGCATCGAGCCGGCGCAACCGTGGCGGCAGCCGGCGGCGCACCCAGGCGCCCGCGACCCAGCGCGCCCAGAAGAAATTGGCCGCACACCCGGCAAGCTGCGTTCCCAGCGACAGCAGCACGGCGACGCCGAGCCCGAAGCGCGGCGCGAAGGCATAGCCGGCGGCGAAGGCGGTGGTCTGCCGCGGCACACCCATCGTGCACAGCAGCGCGCCGAAGCCGAGATAGACCGTCACACCCAAGAGGTCTGCGCGATGCGCGATGCGGTTCATGAAGCCTGCATTGAGCTGCGATCCCTGTCGCAGCGTCAGGCCGACCGCGAGCAGCCCCGCCAGTAGTCCCAGTCCGCGTCCCCACCCGTGCCACCGCGCCCGCCCCTGCGCCGTCGGCATGACGGCGGGACGACCGTCATCTGCTGCAATCCTGGGCGGCGTGGTCGGCACTGACACGCCAACCGCGGTAGCACCCCGCCGCCACATGCAACAAGGCCACGCATGCCATCACGACATTCCGGTCGCGACCCACGCGGCGGGCTGGTGAACGGCCTCGGGCAGCTATATTGTCTCGCATGCCCTTTGACGTGGTGCAGTTTCCCGGTGCGGGTCCCGATGACCGGGCGTCGTCCCGATCTTCGCGCAGGCTGGTCGGCCTGTGGCTGCTCTGCATGTGTCTGATGATCGGCGTCATGGTCGTGCTCGGCGGGACCACGCGGCTGACGGGCTCCGGCCTTTCGATCATGGAGTGGCGGCCGGTAACCGGCATTCTGCCGCCCATGAGCGAGGCGGCGTGGCTGCGATTGTTCCGCGAGTATCAGGCGATCCCGCAGTACCGGCTGCTGCATGAGGGCTTCGGTCTCGCTGGCTTCAAACACATCTTCTGGCTGGAGTGGACGCATCGGCTCTGGGGCCGACTGATCGGGTTCGCTTTCCTGGTGCCGCTCGTATGGTTCTGGTGGACCGGACGTATCGAACGCCGCCTGCGACCCCGGCTTGCGCTGATTTTCGCGCTCGGCGGTCTGCAGGGGCTGGTCGGCTGGTTCATGGTCGCCTCCGGCTTTTTCCCGGAGAGCACGGCGGTATCCCCCTATCGGCTGGTGATCCATCTCACCCTCGCCTTAATCCTGTATGCAGCGATACTGTGGACGGCATTCGGACTGCTGTGGCCGCGTCCGGCGCTGCTGCTGCCGCGACGCTCGGCGGTCGCCTCGGCCGATGGGATGGTCCGACCGCTTTCGGCGGTGCTCTGCGCCCTCGTCGCGTTGACGATCGTGGCGGGCGGCTTCGTGGCCGGCACGCATGCGGGCTTCGATTACAACACGTTTCCCCTGATGGACGGGCACCTGATCCCCGCGGCCTATGACCGGTTGTCGCCGTTCCTGCTGAACCTGACCGCCAATATCGCGGCGGTGCAGTTCGACCACCGCGTGCTGGCGACCCTGACGGCGTTGACCGCTTGCGCGGTGCTCGCGCTGGGTTTCGCCCGTCCGCAGTTGCGGCAGGTGCTCAGGCCTCGGCTCGTGGCGGTCGGCGCCGCCGTTGCCGCGCAATATGCCCTGGGCGTCGCCACCTTGCTGTGGGTCGTGCCGGTTCCGCTTGCCGCGGCGCATCAGTTCGGGGCCGTCCTGGTGCTGACCGCGTCGCTCGCGCTTCTGCATGCGGTGCGTCCCGCCTTGAACCGGCGCCAGCTCAAGGACATGTCGAGTGTCGACGGACAGGCCGACGGTGCCGCCCCGCGGCCCCGCCGACTGATCCGGCCCTTCTAGGCGCGCGCGGCCCGCCTCCGCAGCCGTCTTCAGCATCAGCAGGAAAGCGTTCCGATGGCACTAGATACCCCGCTCGCCGTGACCGATCGGCTGTTTTTCGAGCGCGCGGATGCCCAACTCGATCTGGCCGGCGCGCAACGCGCCACGGCTGCGGCGCTGGCGCGTGCCGATGACGGTGAGCTGTTCCTGGAATACGTGGAATCTGAACAGCTTGCGATGGAGGACGGACGGATCCGCAGCGCCGGGTTCGACACGTCCCTCGGCTTCGGCCTTCGCGCCGTCGCGGGTGAGGCCACCGGGTACGCGCACGCGGGCGAATTGTCGGAGGCGGCGTTGAAGCGCGCCGCGTCCAGCGTGGCTGCCGTCGCAGACGGCCACAGCGGCACCGATGCGGGGCCGCCGCAGGCAACCAATGCCCGCCTCTACACCGACGCCAACCCGCTGTCCGGCATGCGGTTCGAGGATCGGACCGCGCTGCTCGGCGCGATCGACGCGTATGCTCGTGGGCGTGACCCGCTCGTCGTGCAGGTGATGGCGTCGGTCGCGGGATCGTGGCAGGCGGTCCAGATCGTCCGGCGCGACGGCGAGCGCGTGGCGGACATCCGGCCGCTCGTCCGCCTGAACGTGTCCGTCGTGGTCGAGAAGGATGGCCGGCGCGAGACCGGCACGTTCGGTCTCGGCGGACGCTACGGCTACGACCGCTTGGTGGGAGAGGCGACCTGGAAGGCAGCCGTGGACGAGGCGTTGCGTCAGGCGCTCATCAATCTCGATGCCCAGCCGGCGCCGGCCGGCGAGATGGAGGTCGTGCTGGGTGCCGGGTGGCCCGGCATCCTCCTGCACGAGGCGATCGGGCACGGGCTCGAAGGCGACTTCAATCGCAAGAAGACGTCCGCCTTCGCCGGTCTACTGGGCCAGCGGATCGCGGCGCCTGGCGTGACAGTGGTGGACGATGGCACGATTGCCGACCGGCGCGGCAGCCTCACGGTCGACGACGAGGGGACACCCACCAATCGCACGGTCCTGATCGAGGACGGCATCCTGACCGGCTATTTGCAGGATCGGTTGAATGCCCGGCTGATGGGCATGCGACCCACCGGGAACGGGCGCCGGCAGTCCTATGCGCATGCGCCGATGCCGCGGATGACGAATACGGTCATGCTGTCCGGATCGAGCAGCCCGGACGAAATGATCGGCTCGGTGAAGCGGGGCCTTTATGCCGTCAATTTCGGGGGCGGGCAGGTCGACATCACCAGCGGGAAGTTCGTGTTTTCCGCCAGCGAGGCCTATCTGATCGAGGACGGCCGCATCGGGGCGCCGGTCAAGGGTGCAACGTTGATCGGCAACGGACCGGATAGCCTTACCAAGGTCAGCATGGTCGGAAACGACATGGCGCTCGATCCCGGTATCGGAACCTGTGGCAAGAACGGGCAGGGGGTGCCGGTCGGCGTCGGTCAGCCGACATTGAAGATGACCGGCCTGACGGTTGGCGGCACCGTCGGCGGCTGATCGGACGTCGTGCCGGTCCGCGTCCGTAGCCTCTTGCGCGGCGTCGCCTCGGCCTGCCTGGCCGCGACGCTGTCGCTGGCCGTCGGGGGCGCCGCGTTTGCGCGCGGTGAGGCGGTCGCATGTCCGGACGTGGCGCCGGTCATGGGTCTGGCGCTGCCGCATCTGAAGGCCGCGATCGCCCACAACGTGCAGGCCGTCATCGTCGCGTTCGGCTCGTCATCGACGCAGGGATGGATGGCATCCGACGCTGCCCACACCTATCCGGCGGTGCTCCAGCGTCTGTTGTCGCGGGCGCTTCCCGCCACGCATCTCGCCGTGATCAATCGCGGGATCGGCGGTCAGGATGCGGCCGAGGAACTGGCGCGCCTGGATCAGGACGTGATCGCCCTGCGCCCGCAGCTCGTGATCTGGCAGGTGGGTGCGAACGGCGCGCTTGAGGGGATCGATCCCGCCCTGTTCAAGCGTCTGGTGGTTGCGGGTATCCGCCGGATGCAGGGTGCGGGCATCGACGTCGTCCTGATGGATAACCAGCGCGCGCCGCGCATCCTTGCCTCGCGGGAGCATCTGTTGATGGAGCATTCGCTGGCTGAAATCGCCAGCGTAACCGGCTCCGGCATGTTCGCGCGATCGGCCCTGATGGATGCGTGGCAGGCGGCCGGACGGCCCTATGCGGAATTCATCGCCGCCGACAAGCTGCACCAGAACGATCTGGGCTATCGTTGCGTGGCCGAGGCGCTGGCCCGCGCCATCGTCGCCGGCCTTGGCTCCGGCGAGATGGTCAGCACGCACTGATCGGACCGACGGGCTGTCAGTCCGCGCGGTAGCTTATATCGGGCGAGAGGTCAGAAGCCGGGATTGATCTGTCTGTCGTGCTCCGTCACGCCCGCTAGGCGCAGCCCGCGTGCGAAGTGATCGCGATCCTGTGGGCGTACGAAGGGAGTGCGTGCCAGGAATCGCTGCACGGAGAAATCCGGCTCGAGGGCGAGCAGCCTGCGAAGGACGGTCGTGGCTTCCGGCGCGCGCCCGAGATGCCCGAGTGCAGCAAGGTACGGCTTCAGGCTGCCAGAGAAGTAAGGGTTCATTTCTGTGATTTCGCGGCCGACGGTGATCGCCGTTTCGTAGTCCTGCTTCATCAGGGCGATCGTCACGAATCCCGTATCCAGGAAAAATGCCTGCGGGTGCATGGGCGCAAGCCGCTTGTATCGGTTGATCCGCCGCTCGGCCTCTTCGAGATCGCCCAGATACGCGTGGGTGAGCCCCGAGAGATTCCACGCCTTGGCGTGGTTCGGATTGATCGACAGCGCGCGCTCATGCAGGGCGGCGCCTTCGCGAAGCTGGTGATTGAGCTCCGTCCGGACGTGACCGGCCACCGTGAGGTTCCGCATGTCCTGCGGATCGAGCATGATCGCCTGCTCGGCGTGCGCGCTGGCGCGGTCGATATGATCGCGCGGGGTGGTCGTCCAGTCCTGCATGATCACCAGCAGGTGCCACCAGGCACTGGACGCGTGCGCGGCCGCGAATTCCGGATCCTGGGCAATCGCGCGCGCGAGAAGGTCGCCGGCCTGCATGAAGGCAGTCCGCTCGAGGCGCATGAGCTGCGGCTGTGCCCGGACCGTCAGCTGGAACGCGTCCGTCTGCGGGGTGAGCGGCTGCGCCGAAAGGCGCCGCGCTTCCAGGAGGAGAAGCTCCGGATCGAGCTGCGCGACCGCTTCCGCGGCGATCTCGTCCTGCAGGTTAAGAAGGTCATGCGTCTGCCGGTCGAACCGGCGGGCCCAGACGACCTGGTTGCCGGCCCTCAGGTCCAGCAGGCGCAACGTGATGCGCAACCGGTTTCGGACCCGCTGCGCCGTGCCGTCCAGGAGATAGTCCAGCCCGAACATCCGCTGGATCGCCGTCTCGTCGCGGCTGGCCTCCGCGAAGCGGGCCAATGAGGTGCTGGAGACGACGAACAGGGACCGTGAGCGGGCGAGTGCCGTGGTGATCTCGTCCGCGAGCCCGATGGCGAGCGGCGCCTCGTCATCGCCCGCACCCATCAACTGAAGCGGCAGGACGCCGATGCGTGTGCCCGTGCGGCCGCGCGCCGGCTCGGGCGCGACGGTCGCAATCGGCGCCGGCGCCGCGACGGCATAGCTCCCGGGTCCAGGAAGGGCGGCGGCAGCCGCCGGTGCGAGGGCGGTCGGTTGGGCCGCGACGGGGACGCTCTCGCCGGGGCCGTCCGGCGACCGTCGGCCGGGCATGGGGCGGCCGGCAG
>NZ_BANB01000302.1 GCF_000964365.1 Acidisphaera rubrifaciens HS-AP3
GGCGCCGAGGTCGGCAGCGCGGCGGTCCAGCGCCTCGCGCGACAGGCAAACCGTAACCTTCCGGAACTGCGCACGCATGACCGGTTCGGCAACCGCATCGACGTGATCGACTTCCACCCGGCCTGGCACGAGTTGATGCGCCGGACCTGGGAGAGCGAGACGCATGCCTATGCCTGGACCCATGACCGGTCAGGCGCGCAGGTCGCGCGGGCGGCGTTGTCGTATTTGTGGAACCAGGGCGAGAACGGCGTCTGCTGCCCGATGGGCATGACCTATGCCTCGATCGCCGCGCTGCGCCACGATCCGGCGCTGCACGACGCCTGGGCGCCCCGCATCAACGCCCGCGCCTATGACCCGCGCGCCGTCCATGCGGCCGACAAGCCGGGCGTGACGGTCGGCATGGCGATGACCGAAAAACAGGGCGGCTCCGACCTGCGGGCCACCCAGACCATCGCCGTCGCGGCCACGCCCCGGCGCGGCGCCGGCGCCGAATACCGGCTGACCGGGCATAAATGGTTCTTCTCGGTGCCGATGAGCGACGTGTTCCTGACGCTCGCGCAGACCGAGGGCGGGCTGTCGTGCTTCCTCGCCACCGGCTGGCTGCCCGACGGCACCCGCAACCGGCTGAAGCTGCAACGGCTGAAGGACAAGTGCGGCAACAAGAGCAATGCCAGCTCCGAGGTCGAGTTTTACGGCCTGCACGCCGTGATGCTGGGCGACGAGGGGCGCGGCATCCGCACCATCATCGAGATGGCGCATCTGACGCGGCTCGACTTCGCGGTGGGCAGCGCGGGGCTGATGCGCCAGGCACTGAGCCAGGCGATCGCCCACACCACCGGCCGCCGCGCGTTCCAGCGGGCGCTGGTCGACCTGCCGATCATGCGCGGCGTGATCGCCGATCTGGCGATCGAGAGCGAGGCGATGACGTGGATGGGCCTGCGCCTCGCCGGGGCACTGGATGCCGGCGAGCGGGGCGACGCGGCGGAGGCGGCGCTGTCGCGCGTGGCCACGCCGGTCGCCAAATACTGGGCCTGCAAGCGCGCGCCCGGCTTCGTGGCCGAGGCACTGGAATGTCACGGCGGCAACGGCTTCATCGCCGATCATCTGATGGAGCGCCTGTACCGCGAGGCGCCGCTGAACGGCATCTGGGAAGGCACCGGCAACGTGATCTGCCTCGACGCGCTGCGCGCCATGCAGCGGGCGCCGGAGACGACGGAGGCCTATCTCGACGAGCTGCGCCGGGCACGCGGCGCGGATCGACGCTACGATGCCTTCGTGGACCGCCTCGCCGCCCGGCTCGCCGAGAAGCAGGGGCTGGAGCCGGTGGCGCGGCAGGTCGTGGAGCGGATGGCGCTCGCCCTGCAGGCCGGCCTGCTGCTGCGCCACGCCCCGGACGCCGTCGCCGAAGCGTTCTGTGCGACGCGCCTCGACGGCGACTGGGGCCACGCCTATGGCGCGCTGCCGGCCGGCCTCGACACGGGCGCGATCGTCGACCGCGCCCGCATCGATACGGATGCCTAGTCCCAGATCGCGCCGTCGGTCGGCAGCTGCGCGAAATCACCGGCGTCGTGGCACAGGAAGACGGGCACGCCGGACCGCTCCAGCTGGCGCATGCGGTTGCGGGTCATGCTCATCGCGGCGGTGCTCCAATCCCACGGCATCGGCACCATCGCCTCGTAGCCGTCCCGCTGGTGGCCGACATCGGCACCGAGGCAGACCGGCCCGCGCTGCGCCAGATCGAGGATCAGCGCCTGATGCGCGGGCGTGTGGCCGGGCGTGCGCACGAGCCGCATCGAGCCATCGGCGAACAGGTCGAAATCGCCTTCGATCTCGACGATATCGAGCGACCGGATCGCCGCGAAGTCGTTCTGGCAGTAAACCGGGCGCGTCCAAGCGTCCGGCCACAGCGCGTAGCGTATCTCGTCGCGCTGCATCACGTGCACGGCGTGCGGGAAATAACCCATGCCGCCCGCGTGATCGAGATGCAGATGCGAATAGACGACATACCGCACGTCCGACGTTTTGTGCCCGAGCCGTTCGAGCTGCGCGTCGATCGCATGGGCGCGGGTGAAGCCGGCGGTGCCAAAGGCGTCGGGGATGCCGGCGCCCCAATAGGCATCCCGCCGATCCGGATCGGCGACCGCATGGTTGATACCGGTGTCCCACAGGATCAGCCCGTGCTTCGGATGCTCGATGATGCCGACCGTGGTCGGCACCTCCACCTTGCCGGGCGCGAAGGCCACGAGCTTGTTCTTGTCCGGATTGAGCGGCCCGGCGTTCACCACCGTCAGACGCAGTCCTTTCATGGCATCCCCCTTGTGGCGCCGCTTGCCGGGCGCCTGCATTGCGATCACCCCGTCACCGGTCGGCAGGGCGGGGCCGCGCTTTGTTGCGGTGCAAACAGCCGCCGCATGCGCAAGCTTAGCCGAGCCCGCGTCTCCCGGAAACCGCCGCCGGGCGGCCGGGCGCGTGGCCCCGCGTCGATTGACAGCCGCATCCGACTGGCCGAGTCTTCGCGGCCCGAGCGGCCCGGACGGTCGCGCACCACGCCGACACGGTGCGCTGTCCGGACAAGGGTCCCCACCGAAGCCAGGCGGACAGACGCGCATGGACCGATCCGATAACAGCAAGCCGCGCCTGCGCAGCCGCCGCTGGTTCGACGACCCGCATGACCCCGGAATGACCGCGCTCTACCTTGAGCGCTACATGAATTACGGCATCACGCGCGAGGAGCTGCAGGGCGGCAAGCCGATCATCGGCATCGCCCAGACCGGCTCCGACCTCTCGCCGTGCAACCGTCACCATCTGGAACTGGCCAGCCGGGTGCGCGACGGCATCCGCGACGCGGGCGGCGTGCCGCTGGAGTTTCCCGTCCACCCGATCCAGGAGACGGGCAAGCGCCCCACCGCCGCGCTCGACCGCAACCTCGCCTATCTCGGGCTGGTGGAGGTGCTGCACGGCTATCCGCTCGACGGCGTCGTGCTCACCACCGGCTGCGACAAGACCACGCCCGCCTGCCTCATGGCGGCGGCGACGGTGAACATTCCGGCGATCGTGCTGTCCGGCGGTCCGATGCTGGACGGGTGGTGGAAGGGCCGGCTGTCCGGCTCCGGCACCATCATCTGGGAAGGCCGCAAGCTGCACGCCGAAGGCAAGATCGGCTATCAGGAATTCATGGAAATGGTGGCGAGCAGCGCGCCGTCGGTCGGCCACTGCAACACCATGGGCACCGCGAGTTCGATGAACTCGCTGGCCGAGGCGCTGGGCATGTCGCTGCCCGGCTGCGCGATGATCCCCGCGCCGTATCGCGAGCGCGGCTGGATGGCGTTCGAGACGGGCCGGCGCATCGTCGGCATGGTGCATGAAAACCTGCGTCCGTCCGAAATCATGACGCGCGCGGCCTTCGATAACGTGGTGGCGGCGGCCGCCGCCCTCGGCGCCAGTTCCAACTGCCCGATCCACATGATCGCGATCGCGCGGCATATGGGCGTCGAGCACACGCTCGACGACTGGCAGCGCGTCGGGCCGGGCGTGCCGCTGCTGGTCGATTGCCAGCCGGCGGGGCGCTATCTCGGCGAGCGGTTCCACCGCGCGGGCGGCGTGCCTGCGGTGATGCGCGAACTGCTGCGCGCCAGCCTGCTGGACGGCAGCGTGCGCACCGTCACCGGCCGTACGCTGGCCGAGGATCTCGCCGACGTGCCGGAGCCGGACCGCGACGTGATCCGTGCGATCGATGCGCCGCTGCGCGAGCGCGCCGGCTATGTCGTGATGGGCGGCAACCTGTTCGACACGGCGGTGATGAAGACGAGCGTGATCTCGCCCGACTTCCGCGCCCGTTTCCTGTCCGACCCCGCGCATCCCGACGTGTTCGAGGGCCGCGCCATCGTGTTCGAGGGGCCCGAGGACTATCACGCCCGTATCGACGATCCCGCGCTCGACATCGACGAGCATTGCGTGCTGGTGATCCGCAACTGCGGCCCCGTCGGCTATCCTGGCGGGGCGGAGGTGGTGAACATGCAGCCGCCGGCCGCGCTGCTGAAGCGCGGCATCGACGCGCTGCCCACGATGGGCGACGGCCGGCAGTCCGGCACCTCCGCCAGCCCGTCGATCCTCAACGTGTCGCCGGAGGCGGCGGTGGGCGGCGGTCTCGCGCTGCTGCGCACCAACGACCGGCTGCGCATCGACCTCAACACGCGCCGCGTCGATCTGCTGGTCAGCGACGCGGAGATGGCCGCGCGTCGCGCCGCCTGGACGCCGCCCGACCTGCCCAACCAGACGCCGTGGGAGCAGATCTCGCGCAGCCTCGTCGGCCAGCACGGCACCGGCGCGTGCCTGGAGCCGGCGACGCTGTTCCTCGACATCCTGACGACCCGCGGCGAGGCGCGGCACAACCACTAGACCCCCACGGCCAGAACACACTGGAGAGCGCGCATGGGCGACCGACTGGCGGGCAAGACCGCCTTCCTGACCGCCGCCGGCCAGGGCATCGGACGGGCGACGGCACTGGCCTTCGCGGCCGAAGGCGCACGGGTGATCGCCACCGACCGCGACGAGTCGCTGCTTGCCGATCTCGCGGCGCGCGGCATGCGGACCGCGAAGCTGGACGCGCTGCATGCCGAGGACATCGCCCGCGCCGCGATCGACGCGGGGCCGGTCGACGTGCTGTTCAACTGCGCCGGCTTCGTGCATCAGGGCACCGTCCTCGACGCCACCGAGGAGGACTGGGACTTCGCGTTCGACCTCAACGTGCGCTCGCAGTTCCGCACCATCCGTGCGTTCCTGCCGGCGATGCTGGAACGCGGCGGCGGGTCGATCATCAACATCGCCTCCGCCGCCGGCAGCGTGAAGGCGGCGCCCAACCGCTTCGTCTACGCGACGACGAAGGCGGCGGTGGTCGGGCTGACCAAGGCGGTGGCGGCGGATTTCGTCACCCGCGGCGTGCGCTGCAACTGCATCTGCCCGGGCACCATCGAGACACCGAGCCTCGGCGACCGCATCGCGGCCAACGCGGCGGCGGCGGGTTCGGTCGAGGCCGCGCGGGCGGCCTTCGTCGCACGGCAGGCGATGGGACGGCTCGGCAGGCCGGAAGAGATTGCGGCACTCGCGGTCTATCTGGCATCCGACGAGAGCGTATTCATGACCGGCCAGGCCGTGGTGATCGACGGTGGCTGGGCGCTGTAATCAGGGAGCGAGAGACCGATGAAACTGCTGCGCTATGGTCCGCACGGCGAAGAGCGGCCCGGACTTCTGGACGCGCACGGCACGATCCGCGACCTGACGGGCGTGGTCGCCGACATCGACGGCGCGGCCCTCGCGCCGGCATCGCTGGCACGGCTGGCCGCGATCAATCCGGCGACCCTGCCGGCGGTGGACGGCGCGGTGCGCATCGGCGCCTGTGTCGCGCGGCCGGTCAATTTCATCTGCATCGGCCTCAACTACGCCGACCACGCGGCCGAGACCGGATCGCCGATCCCCAAGGAGCCGATCGTCTTCCTCAAGTCGCTCGGCGCCTATTCCGGCCCTTATGACGACGTCCTCATTCCGCGCGGATCGGTCAAGACGGACTGGGAGGTGGAGCTCGGCGTCATCATCGGCACGACGGCGCGCTATGTGCCGGAGGCCGCGGCGATGGATCACGTGGCGGGCTATTGCGTGGTCAACGACGTGAGCGAGCGCGCCTTCCAGCTCGAACGCGGCGCCACCTGGGACAAGGGCAAGGGCTGCGACACCTTCGGCCCGGTCGGCCCGTGGATGGTGACCAGGGACGAGGTCGCCGATCCGCAGAACCTCGCGATGTACTGCGACATCGACGGCGTGCGCATGCAGGACGGCAGCACCCGCACGATGATCTTCAACGTGCGGCAGATCGTGTCGTATGTCAGCCATTTCATCACCCTGCATCCGGGCGACATCATCGCGACCGGCACGCCGCCCGGCGTCGGCATGGGCAAGAAGCCCGAACCGGTCTTCCTGCGGCCCGGTCAGACGATGACGCTCGGCGTCGCCGGCCTCGGCGAGCAGCGGCAGGCGGTCCGGGCGGCCTGAGGCCGGCGATCAGCGCGCGGCATCCCGCTCCAGCAGCGGGATGACGCTGCGCGCATCGTCGAGCGGCGCATAGACGAGCGCCCGCAGGTCCTCGTACTGGCTCGGCGAATACACGTCGTGGTCGATGACAAGCCGGCGCGTGACGGTCAGCGTATCGCCGTCGAGCGCGTAACTCGCCCGGTAGCTGCCGGCGGCGTTGTCCACGTCGACCGGTGGCGGCAGGTCGGTCGCCATGCGGCCCGGCGGCAGGCGCAACGCGATCCGCCACGCATAGTCGCGCGCCCCGGCGATCACCGGGTAGCGATGATGCGGGTCGCCGTCCACCAGATCCCGCAGCGTTGCGATGCGCTTGAAGTCCACGCCGACCGGAACGGTGAGATAGGCGACGCGCCCATTCAACGGCAGGCCGTGCGGGCTATGCCATGTCGCCGACAGGGTGAACGGGATGTCGAGGTCGCGCGGGTCGGTCGCGGTGATGTCGCCGGTGCCGCCCTCGGGCGTCGCGGCCAGCATCCGGTCGGCGAGCGCCGGCAGCGACGCCGCATCGGCAATGGTGTCGCGCAGGTCGGACTCAAGACGCGGCGAGACCGTCATCCGCGCCTGTCCGTCGATCGTGCCGTCCGGCAGGACGGTCGCCTGCGCGTCCCAGCGATAGGTCTCGTCGGCCGGCGTGGACGGGGGCGTCGTCACGGCCTCGCCGTCCGGCGTGGCGAGCACGGCCTGCTTGCCGGCTAGCCGGCGGTCAAGCGCCCCGAACGGTGCATAGGGATCGGTCGGGTTCGCATACAGGTGATAGTCGGGCAGCCACACGATGACGTGGTTGAACGCCCACGGCGTCGCGATCGGCAGCGGGCGATAGGCGTCGCTCCAGTCGATCAGCACCGGCTCCGCGCGGATGCCGAGCGCCGCGAGCAGCGCCTGCATCAGGACGACGTGATCCTTGCAGTCGCCATAGCCCTGCCGCAGCACCTCCTCCGCCGGATGGGGAATCCAGCTCGATTCGGGATCGAGATAGATCGCGACATAGCGGATGCGGCGGGCGACGTAGTCATAGACCGCGCGCGCCGCCTCCCGCCCGGTGCGGCCGGCCGCGATGCGCGTCGCCAGCGCCGACAGCGCCGGCGTGGGCGCCGCCTGCCGTTCGCTTTGCCGGTAGTAGATGGCGCCCACCGCCGCCAGGTCCGGCACGGTGGCGGCGAGGAACAGCGGCCGGACGTCGCTCCATGCCACCATGTTCCGCTCCGGCTCGCCGGGCGGCATGCCGGCGATGCGTGCGGTCACGTGCCGCACGCCATGCGTGACATCGCTCTCGACCGCGAAGCCGCGCCCGCCCCAATGCAGCGCGACCCCCTCGGGCGCCGTGATGCGCACGCGCATCGCGGTCACCGCCTCCGCCGAGGGCGGTTCCTCCCACACGTTGAAACCGGTCACCGCCGGTCGGCGCTGCACGAAGCGCCAGCTTATGTGGGTGTGCGCGCCTTCCCGCAGACGGGGAAACAACACGGTGGTCGTCTCCGTCGTGGTGAAGCCGGGCGAATCGTCCGCGGCGGCGCTCGGGCGCGTGAAGATGTTCGACGCGGTGACCGGCACGCGCTCGCCGTCGGGCTCCTCGGTCCAGGCTTCCAGCACCTGCACCGACTGGGTCGCCGGGTGGAAGGTGAATGCCGCGCGGTCGCGCAGGTCGAGACCGCGCGCGGTCAGCAGCGTGTCGTCGCGCACCGATGTCGCGGTGTAGGTCAGATCGCCGTTGACCACGTAGTCGATGTCGTAGCGGTCGACGCGGGCATGGATCGTGACCGCCGCCTGCGCCCGCCATGCGGCGGCGAGCAGCGCGAGGCAGGCGAGAGCCCCGCGCGGGCGCGGCCATCGGCATGGCCACGTGTACGGCCACGGGCGCATGCGCACGCGGCGGCCCGGTCAGGCGGTCAGGGCGCCGGCGGCCGCGCGCACCGCGCCTACCGTCTCCGTCGCCGCGCGCGCCAGAAGGCCGCTGTCGTTGGCGATCGTGACGAAGCGGAAGCCCATGCCCAGCATGCGCGCGGCATAGGCCGGGGTGGCATTGTGAATGCCGGCATAGATGCCGCGCCGGCCGGTCTCGCGCAGCAGACGCTCGTAGATGGCGAGGATTTCCGGCTCCTCGCGGTCCATGATCGGCGCCATGCCGAGCGAGAAGCCAAGGTCGCTCGGCCCGACATAGATCATGTCGATGCCCGGCACATCGAGGATCGCCTCGAGATTGTCGAGCGCCTCGCGCGTCTCGATCATCGGGATGACCATGACCTCGTCGTTGGCGGTGCGCTGATAGTCGCTGATCGCGCCGTACAGGGCCGCCCGGATCGGCCCGTTGCTGCGGCTGCCACGTGGCGGATACTTGGCGGCGGCAACCAGCGCCTCCGCCTGGGCGCGCGTGTTGACCATCGGGCAGATCACGCCCATCGCCCCGCCGTCGAGCACCTTGCCGATGATGCCCGGCTCGTTCCACGGCACGCGGACGAGCGGCGTGGGCGGAAACGCCGCCATCGCCTGGTAGCAGCGCACCATTGACAGATAGTCCTGCACGCCGTGCTGCAGATCGACGGTCAAGCTGTCCCAGCCGCACCGGGCCATCGTCTCGGCCGCGAAGCCGTCGGGGATGGCGAGCCAGCCGTTCACGCACCCCTTGCCGGCATGCAGGCGCTGCTTGATGGTGTTCGGCATCGGTTCACGGCCCCCCGGCTGTCGCGCCTGCACGCTAGGCGCCGCGGGACGGAGGCGTCAAACCGCGTGACGCGAGCGGGGAAGTGCATGTCAGAAGACCAGACCATCGCCAAAGTCGTCGCCGCCGCACGGGATTTCCTCGGCGAACGGATGACGCAGAATGCGAGCCTGCGCGAGCATCACGCCCGCGGGCAGGACACCTATCCCCCGCGCACGCCCGACGCCGTCGCCTTCATCGAGACGACCGAGGAAGCGGCGCGGCTGCTCGCGCTGTGCAACGCGGCGGGCGTGCCGGTCGTCCCGTTCGGCGGTGGCACGTCGCTCGAGGGGCACGTGACGCCGGTGCGCGGCGGCATCAGCCTCGACCTGTCACGCATGACGGCGATCCGCGAGATCGCCGCCGACGACATGGACTGCCGGGTCGAGGCCGGCGTGACCCGCGATCAGCTCAACGCCCATCTGCGCGACGCGGGGCTGTTCTTCCCGGTGGACCCCGGCACGTCCCACTGCACCATCGGCGGCATGTGCGCGACCCGCGCCTCCGGCACGAACGCGGTGCGCTACGGCACGATACGCGAAAACGTGCTCGGGCTTACGGTCGCGCTGGCGGACGGGCGGGTGATCCGCACCGGCGGGCGGGTGCGCAAATCCTCGGCCGGCTACGATCTGACACGGCTGTTCATCGGGTCCGAGGGCACGCTCGGCGTCATCACCGAAATCCAACTGCGCCTGCACGGCATACCGGAGGCGATCTCCTCGGCCACGTGCCAGTTCGACACGCTCGCGGGCGCGGTGGAGACGGTGATCGCGGTCCTGCAGGCCGGCATCCCGGTCGCGCGGATGGAATTGCTCGACGACGTCCAGATGGCCGGCTGCATCGCCTATTCGAAGCTGGAGGGGCTGGACGCGGCGCCGACGCTGTTCTTCGAGTTCCACGGCACGCCCGCGAGCGTGGCGGAACAGGCCTCGGGCGCCGAGGAGATCGCCGCCGCCTACGGCGCCCGCGGCTTTGCCTGGGCGACCGACACGGAGACACGGGCGCGGCTGTGGAAGGCGCGGCATGATGCCTACTGGGCGGCCCTCGGGCTGAGGCCCGGCGCCGGCGGGCTAGTGACGGACGCGATCGTGCCGGTCTCGCGGCTGGCGGACGCCATCCTGGGCGTGAAGGAGGACATCCTGGCCTCGGGCCTGACGGCGCCGATCGTGGGCCACGTGGGCGACGGCAACTTCCACACCGTCATTCTGGTGCCGCCGGAGCCCGACGGGCTGGAGCGGGCCTGGGCGCTCGACCGCCGGATCGTGGCCCGCGCCCTCGACCTTGGCGGCTCCTGCACCGGCGAACACGGGGTCGGCCTCGGCAAGCGCGAATTCCTGGTGCGGGAACTGGGCGAGGACGTCCTCGACGTCATGCGGTCGGTCAAACGCACGCTCGACCCGCAGGGCATCCTCAATCCGGGCAAGATCTTCCTGAACTGAGCCGCCACCCGCCACCCGCCGCCGCGAGATGGCGGCAAGTTCATCCGCCAGCCGATTGACCTTGCCGCGCAGTGCGGCGCATGCGAACGCCATCGGAGTGGCGGCATGGATCAGCGGATGGCGGACGCGCCCGCACCGGCGGGGTTCGGCGCGGAGCATGACGGCTTTGACGGTGACAGCCGGACGGCGGTGGCCGGATTAGGTCTCGTGCTGGCGTTCGCGGCGGCACTGTGGTGGCTATGCGCGGAGCATCCGGCACGGCTGCCGGACTGGGCGCCGTGGGAGTTTTCCTGGACCCAGTTCGTCGCGGCGGGGCTCGCGCTGTTCTGGTATGCGCGCGGCGTCGCGCTGACGCCCGCCGCCCGGCGGCCCGGACCATGGCGCCATGTCGCCTACGTGGGCGGCGTCGCGGCGATCTACACCGTGTTGCTGACGCACTTCGAATACATGGCGCAGCACATGTTCTTCCTGAACAGGCTGCAGCATCTGGTGATGCACCATCTCGGCCCGTTCCTGATCGCGCTGTCGTGGCCGGGCGCGTCGCTGCTGCGGGGCATGCCGCCGCCGGTGCGGCGCGTCATCGAATGGGCGCCGCTGCAACGGGTGATGTGGGTCGTACAGCAGCCGGTGATCGCCGGCACGCTATTCGTCGGGCTGATCTATCTCTGGCTCATCCCGGCGGTCCATGTGCGGGCGATGATCGATCCGCGCCTGTACGACGTCATGAACTGGACCATGGTGATCGACGGGCTGCTGTTCTGGAGCCTCGTGCTGGACCCGCGTCCGTCGCCGCCGGCGCGCACCTCCTATGCGATGCGGATGCTCGTGACCACGCTGGTGATGTTTCCACAAATCATGCTCGGCGCGACGATTACCTTCAGCACGACGTCGCTTTACTGGTATTACGACGTCTGCGGGCGGCTGTATCCATCGATCGGCGCCCTGCTGGACCAGCACATCGGCGGCGTCATCCTGTGGATCCCGAGCGCGATGATGAGTTCGGCCGCGTTCATGCTGACCCTGAACAACGTGCGGCTGAACGAGGAGCGGCAACCTGTGATGGAGGATGACGATGACGGTCCGGCCCCGATTTCGGCAAGTGCGTGGACGGGCCGCTAGGGCCCTGTTCGCGACCGGTGCGGCGGCGCTGATCGGCACGGCCGCACTTGCCGCCGAACCCGGGCTGACGGTGACCGATGGCTGGCTGCGGGTGATCATCGCGGGCCGCCCTGCCGCCGGCTACTTCACGGTGCGCAACGACGGGGCCACGCCGCGCGTGCTGAACGGCGCCCGCTCGCCCGCCTGCGGCTCGCTCATGCTGCACCGGAGCACGGAGGCCGGCGGCCAGGAACGGATGGAGATGGTGGCGACCGCGACCGTGCCCGCGCATGGGACACTGCGCTTTACCCCGGGGGACTACCATCTGATGTGCATGCAGCCGACGGCGGCGGTGCGGCCGGGCGCCAAGGTGCCGGTCACGCTGACCTTCGCGGACGGCGGCACGGTCAGCGGGAATTTCATGGTGCGCGGGGCAAAGGGACAATGAACATGGGCATGCCGGGCCGACGGGCGCTTCTCGGCACGGCCGGTGCCGCCGTCCTCGCGGTCGCGGTGCCGCTCGTCGGCTCGCCGGCCGATGCCGCGACCGCCGCCGCCGGGTGGCACGGCATCGACGTCACCGGCAGCAGTCCCGCGCTCGAATTGTCGATGACGCGTGCCAGCGACGGCCGCGCGGTCACGGCCGCCGATTTCCGGGGCCGGGTGGTGATGCTGTATTTCGGCTACGTCTCGTGCCCGGACGCCTGTCCGCTGACGATGAGCCGCATCGCGCATGTGCTGGACAATCTGGGGCCGCTCGCGAGCCAGGTGCGGGTGCTGTTCGTGACCGTCGATCCGGCGCGGGACACGCTGCCTGTCGTGCGCGACTATGCCTCCGCCTTCGGGGTGGATTTCGTCGGCCTGCGCGGCACGCCGGACGCACTCGCCGCCCTCGCGCGGCGCTATCGCATCGCCTATTCGATCACCCCGGCGACCGAAGACACGCCCGAGGCGGTCACCCACAGCTCGGCGGTCTACGTATTCGACCGCACGGGCCGCGCCCGGCTGCTGATCCCCGGCCTCGCGTCGCAGACCCCCGACCTCGACGGTGTCACGGAGGACATGCGCCGCCTCATCGTGGGCGACGCGCCGAAGGGCCTGATGCAGCGCATGTGGGATGCCGTCCTCGGCATGGTCTGAGCGGGTCCCGCTACCACGGCCCCACCCTGGCGAGTGTGACGCCGGCAACACGCAGCGCGGCCGAGCTAGTCGCACGGTCGGGTATGCGAACGCCAAAGGCTTGCCGTCCGCCGCCGCGCAGGTTGTAAATCCAGACATGTTCGCGTGGTTGCGTCCGGAGCGGCATGATGTCGTGCCGGCACGGCCGGGACTGTGAGCGCGATGTCCTCGCAGCAGGCGGCATTCTTGCGCTATGATTTGTCAGCAGTCTAATAATAGTCGCAATAATGACAAAACCGTGGGCACGGGCCAGGAAACGTCGACGTGATGCTTGGCGATCTTGGCCCGTCCGCCGCATCCCCCTTCGCGCGGTATCGTGACGCGGCCCGGCCCACACCGCGATGAGTGACACACAGGCCGCGGCCGGCGGCGGAGCGCTCCGCCCGGTTCTCCGGCTGGTCGCCCGCGACGAGCGGCGCGGCACCACCGTCGCCCGCGATGCGGGGCCCGAGGGGCTGACAATCGGCCGCACCCCCGACAACGGCATGGTGCTCCCGGACCTGGACCGGTTCGTCTCGGGGCGGCACGCGGTCATCGACCACGCGGACGGCCAGTTCCGCGTCACCGACACCAGCACCAACGGCACCTACGTTAACGGCGAGACGAGCGCGCTCGGGGCGGGCCAGACGCGCGTGCTCCGCCCCGGTGACCGG
>NZ_BANB01000301.1 GCF_000964365.1 Acidisphaera rubrifaciens HS-AP3
AGCCGCGGGCGCCGCGTCGTCCCAGCGTGCCTCGCTCATGTCGCGCCGTCCTTCTCAGCCGGGGCGCGCACCGCGAGATAGGTCGTGCGCGGACGCGTGCCGAGTTCGCCGAGCAGCGCGTAGTGGCGCGGGTCGCGCCGCGCCGCCGCCACCGCCGCCGCCGGGTCGTGCAGGTCGCCGAAGCTGATCGCCTGCGTCGGACAGGCACCCTGGCACGCCGTGCGCACCGCGCCGTCGGCGATCGGCCGGTCGGTGCGGTCGGCGTCGATCCGCGCCGCCTCGATGCGCTGGACGCAGTAGGTGCATTTCTCCATCACGCCCCGCGCCCGCACCGTCACCTCGGGGTTGCGCTGCAGCGCGAGCGAGGGCGCGGCGCCGGCGGAGTAGTCGAGCCAGTTGAACCGCCGGACCTTGTACGGACAGTAGCCGGAGCACGCGCGGGTGCCGACGCAGCGGTTGTAGACCATGAGGTTCAGCCCCTCCTGGTCATGCACCGTCGCCTCCACCGGGCAGCCGACCTCGCACGGCGCATCCTCGCACTGCATGCAGGGCACCGGCTGGAACCGGGTCGCCGGCGCCGATGCCGGCCCCTCGTAGTAGCGGTCGACGCGCAGCCACTGCATGTCGCGCCCCAGCGCCACCTGCTCCGCGCCGACCACCGCGATGTTGTTCTCCGCCTGACAGGCGGTGACGCAGGCGTTGCAGCCGATGCAGGAATCGAGGTCGATCACCATGCCCCAGGCGCGGCCGTCGCCCGCCGCGTCGGCGTAGAGGCTCGGCGGGCGCGCGGCCGGCGCGGGATCG
>NZ_BANB01000300.1 GCF_000964365.1 Acidisphaera rubrifaciens HS-AP3
GGGGGACACGTGCGGGGCGACGGGCATGGCCCCCGACATGCCGGGCGCAACCGGCGGCGGCAAGCGGGACCGTCAGGCCCGGCGCATGCGCGGGCCGAAGCCGAGCAGCCGGGCCGCCGCGCCGACCGTCCAACCCTGCACCAGGAGCGAGACCACCACCACGATGAAGATGGCGGCGAACAGCCGCGAATCCCGCAGCGGATCGACCAGCGCCGGGATGAAGCTGAGATAGATCGGCACCGCCCCGCGCAGCCCGACCCAGGCGACGAAGGCCATCTCGCGCAGGCTGTACCGGAACGGCAGCAGACAGGCGAAGACCGCGATGGGGCGACCGAGGAAGATCAGCGCGGCCGCGCCGACCACGGCACCAGGAATGTGCGGCGGCAGGTCGTGCGGCGTGACCAGCAGGCCGAGCATGAGAAACAGCACGATCTGCGCGAGCCAGGCCATCCCCTCGAAGAAGGTCTGCAACGCCTCGCGCAGGGCGGGCGCGCGCGCCGCCGTCAGGACGCCCGCGACATAGGTGGCGAGGAACCCGCTCGTGCCGGCCACCTGCGCCGCGCCGAACACGGCGAGTGCGGCCGCCAGCGCGAACACCATCGCCAGCGCCGACTCCAGCCGCAGCCGCCGCAGCGCGAGCGCCAGCAGCCAGCCCGCGGCGACACCGAAGGCGAGGCCGCCGCCCATTTCCTCCGTGAAGCTGAGGGCGGCGTGCAGCGTCGTCACGCTCTCCGGCGAGACCAGGAGACGGAGCAGCAGGAACGTCAGGAACACCGACATCGGGTCGTTGAGTCCGGATTCGACCTCCAGCAGCGCCATCACCCGCTCGGGCACCGCGTTGCCGGTCCGCGGCAG
>NZ_BANB01000299.1 GCF_000964365.1 Acidisphaera rubrifaciens HS-AP3
GCGGCGGCGGCAATGGCGGCGTCCAGGCTCGCGGCCTGGCCGGAAATCGTGCAGAGGGTCATGGGTCGGGGTGCCGGCGTTGGCGACGTCGCCCGGAGCGGATCAGGTCTCCGGGCGGGTCGGGTCTTATGGGGCGCGTCAGGTCTTGTCGTACTTGATATAGGCGAAGCGGGGATCGCCCGCGGGCGTGCCCTCCAGCGGACCGCCCTCGCGCCCGGGCTGCCAGCACACGACGTCCTCGATCTTGCGGGCGAGGGCGAAATCCTTGTCGGTGATACCTTTCGCCGAATGGGTGGCGAGCCGCACCTCGACCCACGCATAGGACGCCGTGATGTCGGGATGGTGCCACGCCGCCTCGGCCAGATGGCCCACGGTGTTGACGACCATCAGCGTGCTTTTCCAGGAGTGGGTGCGGTAGGTGCGGCGTATCCAGCCGCGCTCCAGCTTCCAGTGCGGCAGGTTTTCGCCTAGGTAGGCCTCGACTTCCTGTTCGGTATAGACACGCTCGGGTGCGGCCTCCGCCATCGCCGTTTCCTCTGTGCTTGTTGGCCGCCCGTCCCGGCGATCCTGCCTGTCGTGCGGCGGGCCGCGCCGGGGACGCGGTGCTCCGTGTCGTGCCGGCCGTCGCAGTTTGGAGCAACAGGCATGAACGGCGCAACGCCGAACCCGGTACCGTGAACGATCTCGGCGCACATCCGCCGCGCGCGGCGGACGCGGTCGTGGTGCGCACGACGGCGCGGCTGCATCTCGGCTTTCTCAATCCGGGCAGCGCCGGCGGCCGGCAGTTCGGCAGCATCGGCCTGTCGCTCGACGCGCCGCACACCGAGGTCACGCTGCGGCGCGGCGCCGCCGATGATGTCGGCGGTGACGATTCGGCGCGCGCCGCCGGCTATCTCGACACCATGCGCGCGCGGCTCGGCCTCGCGCCCGCGCACGTGC
>NZ_BANB01000298.1 GCF_000964365.1 Acidisphaera rubrifaciens HS-AP3
GACGGCGCGGCCGGTTGCTACTCGGCCGCCGCGCGGTGCGCGCCGCCGCCCGCCGCCGCCAGTGCGTGGTCGAGATCGCCGAGGATGTCGTCGATGTGCTCCAGCCCGATCGACAGCCGCACATAGCCGGGCGAGACGCCGGTCGCGGCCTGATCCTCGGCCGAGAGCTGCGAGTGCGTGGTGCTCGCCGGATGGATCGCGAGGCTGCGCGCGTCGCCGATATTGGCCACGTGGTAGAACATCTGCAGCGCGTCGATGAAGGCGCGTCCCGCCGCCGCGCCGCCGGCCAGCTCGAATCCGACCAGCCCGCCCTGGCCGCGCGGCAGGTACTTGGCCGCCCGCTCCGCCGCGACGCCCGTGTGGTGCGCCGGATAGATCACCCGTGTCACCGCCGGATGCCGCGCCAGATGGTCGGCGACGGCGCGCGCGTTCTCGCTGTGCGCGCGCATGCGCAGCGGCAGCGTCTCGATGCCCTGGATGATCTGGTGCGCGTTGAACGGCGCCAGCGCCGCGCCGAGATCACGCAGCAGGACGACGCGCGCGCGCAGGATATAGGCGACCGGCCCCAGCGGCTTCGCCGCCTCCGCCCAAACCGCGCCGTGATAGGACGGGTCCGGCGTGTTGAGCAGCGGCTGGCGCGCCGGGTTGGCCTGCCAGTCGAAATTGCCGCCGTCGATCAGCAGCCCGGCGATCGTCGTGCCGTGACCGCCCAGATACTTGGTCGCCGAATACACGACCACCGCCGCGCCGTGATCGAACGGGCGCACCAGCAGCGGCGCCGCCGTGTTGTCCATGATCAGGGGAATGCCGAGCGGCCGGCCGATCGCCGCCACCTCGGCGATCGGGAACGGCACCAGCTTCGGGTTCGGCAGCGTCTCCGCGTAATAGGCGCGGGTGCGCTCGTCGGTCGCGCGGGCAAACGCCTGCGGGTCGGTCGGATCGACGAACCGCACCTCGATGCCGAGATCCTTCAGCGTGTTCGCGAACAGGTTCCAGGTGCCGCCGTACAGGTCGGTCGAGCTGACGACGTTGTCGCCCGCGCGCGCGAGGTTCTGGATCGCGAAGGCGCTCGCCGCCTGCCCCGACGCGAGCGAGATGGCGCCGACGCCGCCCTCCAGCGCCGCGATGCGCTGCTCCAGCACGTCGTTCGTCGGGTTCATGATGCGGGTGTAGATGTTGCCCAGCTCGCGCAGGGCGAACAGGTTGGCCGCATGCTCGGTGCTGTCGAACTGGTACGACGTCGTCTGATAGATCGGCACCGCCACCGAATTGGTCGTCGGATCCTTCCGCCAGCCCGCGTGCAGCGCGAGTGTCTCCGGATGCCTGCTGTTCACCGCCATGTGTCCCTCCGCTGTGCCCCCGCGTTCCGGCGGGCCTCGTTGCCGCCTTTCTAGCACGCCGGCGGGGCGCACGCTCGCCGATCGCGGTTTCACGATCAAGATGCGTGATAGGATATTTTCACGTATCGGCTGCGTGATTATGCGGGTCCAATCCCGCCCCTCCCCCGCGCGTTGCCGTCTGCAGCAACACGGAGGAAACCCATGACCCAACCCACG
>NZ_BANB01000297.1 GCF_000964365.1 Acidisphaera rubrifaciens HS-AP3
AAGAACGGCGTGTCCTATCCGATCGTCGTGCAGATGCCGCAGTATCTCGTCGACACGATCAGCGAGCTGAACAACGTCCCGATCGTCGCCAACGGCACGTCGCAGCTACTCGGGGCGCTGGCGACCGTCCGCCATACCCGCACGCCGGGCGTCGTGTCGCACTACAACGTGCAACCCGTGGTGGATATCTACGCCACCGTTCAGGACCGCGACCTGGGGTCCGTCGCCAACGACATCCAGAACATCCTCGACGAGACGCATAACGAGGCGCCGCGGGGATCGCTGGTGCTGCTGCGCGGCCAGGCAAAGACGATGCGCGGCGCCTATGACCAGCTGTTCGGTGGTCTCGCCTTCGCGATCGTGCTGATCTATCTGCTGATCGTGGTCAACTTCCAGTCCTGGATCGACCCATTCGTCATCATCACGGGCCTGCCGGCCGCGCTCGCGGGGATCGTGTGGATGCTGTTCATCACCCACACTACTCTGTCCGTCCCGGCCCTGACCGGTGCCATCATGTGCATGGGCGTGGCCACCGCCAACAGCGTGCTGGTCATCAGCTTCGCCCGTGAACAGCTCGCCGAAGGCAAGGACGCCCTGTCGGCCGCGCTGGAGGCCGGCTCCACCCGTCTCCGGCCGGTGATGATGACCGCCAACGCCATGATCATCGGCATGTGCCCGATGGCGATCAGTGCCGATCAGAACGCCGCACTTGGACGGGCCGTGATCGGCGGCCTCACCTGTGCTACCATCGCGACGCTGTTTTTTGTTCCGACCGTCTTCTCCATCGTCCATCGGCGCGACAACGCCGTGAAGCAGTTGGCAGGACACGAACGGCCGCCCATCCACGCATGACCCAGTTCGTGAAAACGCGCGATCCAGCCGGACCCGGAGCCACCATGCCTGACACCAACCCGCCGAGCGTCACGCCCCGGCCCGAGACGACGACGCCAGCCACGCAAGAGCGCAAGCCGCGCCGTTGGGTCGGTCGCCTGATCGGCCTTGTGGCTCTGGCCGCCGCGGTGGCCGTCGCAGTGATCGGCATCCTCGACCGGCAGGAATCGGATCAGAAGGTGGGACAGTGGACCCACCAGCAGGCGATCCCGAGCGTGGCCGTGGTGATGCCGAAGGGCGAGACGGCGCCGCCGCGCATTTCTCTGCCCGGTGACATAGAAGCCTACTTCCAGGCGCCGATCTATGCGCAGGTGAATGGCTATATCAAAGTCTGGTACAAGGACATCGGGGACTGGGTGAAAGCCGGCGACATCCTTGCGGTGATCGAGACGCCGGAGCTCGACCAGCAGCTCGACCAGGCAAAGGCCGACCTGCTCACCGCCCAGACCAACCAGAAGCTGGCCGAGATCACCGCCAAGCGCTGGGTGGCGCTGCTCAAGTCCAACGCGGTGTCGGTGCAGGCCACGGACGAAAAGACCGCCGACGCCGCCGCGAAGGCGGCACTGACGCAGGCCGCCGAGGCCAACGTGCAGCGGATCGAGGCGCTGCTCGCCTTCCGCAACCTCGTGGCACCCTTCGACGGCGTGGTGACGCAGCGGCATACCGACATCGGCGCCCTGGTCAGCGCCCATGGCAGCACTACCGACCACGAATTGTTCGCCGTCGCCGACATCCACCGGATGCGCATCTATGTCCGCGTCCCGCAGGTCTATTCGGCCGACATCACCAACGGCATGACGGCGGAGCTGAAGCTGCCGCAATACCCGAACCGGGTCTTCACGGCCGTGGTGGCGACCACGGCGAACGCGATCGATCCAAAGTCGCGCACCGTGCTGGTGCAGCTGCAGGCCGACAACGCCAAGGGAGAGCTGTGGCCCGGCACCTACGCGCAGGTCATCTTCCACCTGCCGCCGAACCGTGACGCGCTGTTCATCCCGGCCAGCGCGCTGATCTTCCAGGAGCACGGCGCCGAGGTCGCGACCGTGGGGCCGGACAACAAGGTCGTGCTGAAAAAGGTGCACATCGGACGGGACGACGGCACGCGCCTCGAAATCCTGCAGGGCATCACCGCGCAGGACCGCGTCATCAACAGCCCCCCCGACACGCTGACCGAGGGGGAGACCGTCCGGGTCATGCCGAACGCCCACGACAGCAACAACAACCCGCCCGAGACTGCCCACCAGTGACCCGTCCCTGCCGTCTTGCCGTCCTGTCCGCTCCGATCCTGGCCTCGGTTCTGTTGGTGGCGGGGTGCGACCTGGCGCCGAAGGAAAACCTGCCGATCATCCACGTGGCGGTGGCGTACAAGGACGCCGCCGCCTGGAAACCCGCCAACCCCTCCGACGAGATCCCGCGCGGCGCATGGTGGACGCTCTATCACGACCCGGTGCTGACCCGGCTGGAGGAGCGGCTCGACAGCAACAACCCGGACCTCGAGAACGAGGTCGCGATCTACGACCGGGCCCGCGCCTATGCGCAGGAAGCGGAATCCGGCCTCTACCCCACGCTGACGTTCGGCTCCGCCTACTCGTACCACAACCTGTCGACGAACGCCCGCCCGCTGCGTCCGCCGGGGCAGCCGGCCACGTACGGCCGAAACTCGTTCGATGCGTTCGCCACCTACGAAATCGACGTCTGGGACAAGCTGCACAACGAGGCGCGGGCCGGACAGGCATTGGCCGAAGCGGCGGCGGGCGACCTCGCGACGGCCAAGCTCAGCCTGGAGGCGGAGCTTGCCAGCGACTACCTCGTCTGGCGCGGCCTTGTCGACGAGGTCGCGCTGCTGCATCGCACGGTCGCGTCCTATCAGGCGGCGTACAACCTCGTCTCCGACCGGTTCCACGGCCAGATCGCGCCGGAGGTCGATGTCTCCCGCGCCGAGACCCAGCTGGAGGATGCGCGCGCGACCCTCGCCGGGCTGATCAACCGCCAGGTCCTGATGGAACACGCCATCGGGACGCTGACCGGCACGCCCGCGACCGATTTCACCATGCCCGCGGACAGCACGCCGCTGTCGATGCCCTACGTGCCGCCCGGGATGCCGTCCACGCTGCTGGAACGCCGCCCGGATATCGCGGCGGCCGAGCGGCGGGTGGCGGCGGCGGCGCACATCGTCGGGGTCGCCCGGGCCGCTTTCTATCCCGACATCTCGCTCGGTCTTGTCGGCGGCTTTGCCTCGAACGGGCCGGACCTGTTCACGCTGCCGAACAGCGCCTGGGTCCTAGGCTCCGGCCTGCTGCTGCCGATCCTGGACGGTGGCTACCGGCAGGCGGAACTGAATGACTCGGAAGCCGCCCTGCGGAGCGCCGATGCTGTCTATCGCGCCACGGTCCTCAGCGCCTTCCAGGACGTGGAAGACGCGTTGTCGGAGATCCACTGGCTGGGCGAGGAACAGAAATCCGCCAGCGCCGCGGTCAAATCCGCGCAGCTGACGGTGTCGCAGGCGACGGCGCTCTACCGCGACGGTGCAACCAACTTCCTGGAAGTCGCGGTCGCCCAGACGCAGGAACTGGATGCCGAGCGCCGGGCGGTCCAGCTGCACGCCGTCCAGACCGAGACGACGGTGAACCTGATCCGTGCCCTCGGTGGCGGCTGGACGCGGGCCGATATCCCGCCCCCGCCGCAACCCGGGCTGCTGCACGCGGGCCCCTGATCCCGCCGCGCGAAGGCGCCGTCGCTCCCTGCCGGCCGGCGAGCGGCGGCGACTATCGGCCACGCGGAACCGTGGCCGCGCCGCCACACCCCGGCCATCCTGCCGCCCAGCGTGGCCGCTTTCATCGAACTGACTTATCTCTGTAACCGTCGCGTCCCTGTTTATCGGTTTGTTGCCGCCGCACCGAAACCCGGTTTGCGAGGGACAACATGCCGTTCAACCCCCGTCGTCGCGCCGTTCTGGCGACGACCGCGATCGCCGCCGGCCTGCTCGGCTCCGCGCTGCCCGCCCGGGCGCAGGACGCCTCGGCCATCAACGGCATCGAGAGCCAGATCAAGCAGCTGCAGCGCGAACTCCAGTCGCTGAAGCGCGACATGGCGAACAAGGAGGCTCAGGTCCGGGCCGCCAAGCAGCAGGCGCAGCAAGCGCAGACACAGGCGCAGCAGGCGCAGAAGCAGGCCACCGCCGCGCAGGCACAGGCCGCCGCCGTGCAGTCGCGCGTCAACGTCGTGCCGCCTAGCATACCGGGAAGCTATCCGCCGCCGTACTCCGGCATGCCGCAATACAGCTACACCGCCGCGTCGCCGGCGCCGGCGCCCTCGATGATCGCGGGTCCGTCCGAGAATGCCGGCCCCTACTCGTTCGCGAGCAACCAGGTCGGCGTGAACACGAAGCCCTATACCGGACGAGGTACGTTCCGCATCGGCGACGTGACCGTCACGCTGGGCGGCTTCCTCGCCGGCGAATCCGTGTACCGGACCAAGAACGGCTCGGCGGACATCTCGACCGCGTTCGGCGCGATCCCCTTCAACCAGTCGCCGCTGGCGCATGAGGGCGAGTTCCGCACCACCGCGAAACAGTCCCGCCTGTCGATCCTGGCCTTCGGCGACCCGACGCCGAACACGCGCCTGACCGGCTACTACGAAATGGACTTCCTCGGTGCCGCGGCCACCGCCAACAGCAACGAGAGCAACAGTTACAACCTGCGTGTCCGCCAGCTCTTCGCCGCGATCGACCATGACGACCGCGAGGACGATATCGGCCTGCACTTCCTGGCCGGGCAGGCCTGGTCGCTGCTGACACCGAACCTCGTCGGCGCCGTACCGCGACTTGAAAATATCCCGCTGACCATCGACCCGCAGTACCAGGTGGGCTTCACCTGGGCGCGTCAGGCGCAGGTGCGGCTCTCCACGGACCTCGATGATCACAAGCTGTGGCTGGCGGTCTCCGCCGAAAGCCCGCAGACCACCTTCGGCACCAGCGGCTACGGCACCGCGACGACCTATCCGGCGGGTGCCAACGGCCTGATCCTGCCGGGCGGCGCCGGTTTTGCCAACGTCAACAACCCCGGCGGTCTCACCGAGGCGCCGACCACCAACTATTCGAACAATATCGCGCCCGACCTGATCGCCAAGGCCGCCTGGGACCCCGGCTTCGGTCATTACGAAATCCTCGGCATCATGCGGTTCATGTCTGACCGTGTCGACGCCCTCGGCACGGGCCACAACAACACCGCCGTCGGCGGCGGCGGCGGCGCCAACACGGTGATCCCGGTGATCCCGGGCCTGAACCTGCAGGCCAGCCTCCTCGGCGGCTACGGCATGGGCCGGTACGGGTCGGGCCAGCTCGCCGACGCGACGATCAGCCCGAACGGTTCGCTGGAGCCGCTGCCCGAGATCCTGGCGATGGGCGGCTTCGTCTCGCATCCGATCCCGTCGATCGACTTCTACGGGTATCTCGGCACCGAACAGATCATGAGCCGCGTCGATTACACCGTCGGCGGCAAGGGCTACGGCTACGGCAGCCCGCTGCTGGTGAATACCGGCTGCGGCACGGAGCTCAGCACGCTCGGGTGCGGTGCCAACAACAAGGCGCTCTACGAAGGCACGCTCGGCGCCTGGTGGCGTCCCTACACCGGCAACTACGGCACGTTCCAGACTGGTATCCAGTACTCGCACGTCCTGCGGCAGGCCTGGAGCGGCATCGGGGCGCCATATTCGAACTGATACTACCGCGCGCGG
>NZ_BANB01000296.1 GCF_000964365.1 Acidisphaera rubrifaciens HS-AP3
TTCGTCCCGCCACCCGCCGATGGCGGCCTGGCGGCGGCCGCGGCCCTGCAGGTGCTGGCGGCCAACCCCGGCGCGACGCAGGCAGCGCTCGACCGGTCGCTTGCCGTGGCGGCCCGGGCGCGCACCGCCGGCGGCGATCCGCAGGCCATTCTCGCGGCCAAGCTGCCAGCGGCCGGCAGCGGCGGTCCGTATCCAGCGTCCACGACCTTCGTCACGCTGGACCGCCAGGGACGCTCGGTCGCCTGCGCGCTCACGATGGACAATCTGTTCGGGACGGGCCGGATCGTGCCCGGCATGGGATTCCTGCTCGCGGCCTCGCCCGCACGGGTGCCGATGCCGCTGCTGGCGGCGGGCATCGCCTGGAACCCGGATCGTCAGGCCTTCCGCGCCGCGGTGGGCGGCTCGGGGCAGGAGGGCGCGGCACTGGCCGCCGCCTATGCGATGGCGACCTCCGTCAGCGCGGGCCGCGCGCTGCCGACGCCGCCGCCCGAGCCGGGCCGGGCCAACGTGATCGAATGCAGCGGCTACCTCCCGGGCTCGGAGGACTCCTGCCAGCTTGCCACCGACCCGCGCGGCAGCGGTCT
>NZ_BANB01000295.1 GCF_000964365.1 Acidisphaera rubrifaciens HS-AP3
AATTAAGAATATCCACGTCTATCCCGCGCAGCCTTCGACAGCGCGGGATTGAACGGTTCGCGCCCTTGAATCACCTGGGACTAGATGGGAATTGTGGATGCCGACGAGGTTGGCCGGTGATTCGGGCGGGATGTCGGCGACCTGTTCTGATTGAGTTCGGCCGGCCGCTCCGATCAATGTCGGCCGGGGTGGCGCTGCACTTGGGCTGGGCTTGCGCCGGAGAAGCTGCTGCGGGCGCTGCTGCTGCAGGCGCTCTACTCGGTCCGGTCCGAGCGGCAACTGATGAAGCAGCTGGACTACAACCTGCTGCTCCGCTGGTTCGTCGGCTTGTCGATGGACGCGCCGATCTCGGATGCGAGTACGTTCAGCAAGAACCCGGACCGCCGGCTGGACGGTGACGTGGCGCAGCGCCTGCTGGCGGCGGTGGTCGCGCAGCCTCGGATCAAGGCGCTCATGTCTGACGAGCATTTCTCGGTCGACGGCACGCTCATCCAGGCTTGAGCCAGCCACAAGTCGTTCTAGCCCAAGCCCAACACCGATGCCGTGCCGCCGTGCGGCGATGACCCGGCACGCCGCCTGCAGGTCGCAACGCCGAGCGCAACTGGCGCGGCCAGAAGCGCAGCAACGAGACGCATGCCAGCACCACCGACCCCGATGCCCGGCTCGCGCGCAAGTCGGACGGGCAGGCCAGCATCATGGCGTATGCCGGGCACGTACTCATGGAGAACCGCAACGGGCTCGTTGCCCGGAGCTGCCTGACCCACGCAACCGCCACGGCCGAACGCGACGCCGCGCTTATCCTGGTGGACCAGATGGCGCCGGGCTGGCGGATCACGCTGGGCGCGGACAAGGGCTACGACGTCGCGAGCTTTATCGCCGCCCTGCGGGCGCGCCGGGTCACTCCGCATGTCGCGGTCGATGGGCGCGTGTCGAAGCTGGGCAAGCGACGCGGCTCAGGCGTGGACGGAGGCACGATGCGCCATGCTGGCTATGCCGCGAGCCAGCGCGTGCGCAAACGGATCGAGGAGGTATTCGGCTGGATCAAGGGATCAGCCGGATTGCGGCAGACCAAGCATCGCGGCCGCAACCGGGTCGGTTGGCAATTCGACCTGGCAATCACCGCTTACAATCTGATCCGACTGCCAAGCCTGCTGGCAGCCGCGCCCGCATGACTGCTCCAACTCCCAACGAACAGCGCCGAACAGCTCAGGCGCACCAGACTGAGGAATGCAGCATCAACCACGGTAGAACGAGAAAGAGCCGAGCAGAAAAGATCATCCTCCACCGTCGGCTTTCTTCAGCAGCTTGCCAGCTCCTGAACGGCGTTGGTCGTGAGCCGGCCGGGTTCGAGGCCTTCCCAGGCGAAAATACGCCTTCCCCGGGGCGGTTGTGCGACATGCCCTTCCCATCATGACTGAGAGCGCTCCGCCCGACGCCGCAACCGCGCCCCAAGACGTCCACGCAACTATTCAGCAAATCTGAACAGATTGTCTTTACAGATTGCCTGTCTATGTGCCAAACAGCGCGACATGAAGCGTGGACAAGACCATCAGCGCGCCATCCGGCCATCGACCCTGGCGCAGGATCTGCGCGCCCTGGTGGGCAAGTTGAAGCGACGCTTACGAGAGCAGGCGCGTGCCGGCGACCTCCCACCCTCTCAAGTGTCGGTGTTGCTTCGGCTGGAAAAATACGGCCCGGCCACGGCGTCGAACCTCGCCCGCGCGGAAGGGATGCGGCCGCAGTCGATGGCCCCGCTCCTTGTCGCCCTCGAAGGCGCCGGTCTCGTGCGTGGAACGCCGGACCCCACGGACGGTCGGCAGACGCTTCACTCGCTGACGGAGGCCTGTCGCAAATGGATCGAAGAGGGACGTGCCGCGAGCCAGGACTGGCTCACCCGGGCGCTCCAGGCGCGGCTCTCGCCCCAGGAGCAGGAGGAGGTCGCCAAAGCCGTCGACCTGCTCATGCGGCTTGTCGAGGATTGAAGACGGCCACGGATGCAAGCCCCGCCGGACGCGTTTTGAACATGGAAAGACAATCGAATGGCCCTGACGACACTCGATCCCAATACGGCGCTGATCATCGTCGATCTGCAGAAGGGCATCGTCGGCCTGCCCCTCGTCCACCCCATCGACGGCGTCATCGAACGAGCGCGTGCGCTGGCTGACGCCTTCCGCGAGCACGGCCTGCCGGTCGTGCTCGTCACTGTCGCCGGAGGGGCGCCGGGCCGCACGGAACAGCCGCTCCGGACGGGAGCGCTTCCGGACGGATGGACCGACCTCATCCCGGAACTGAACCGGCAACCCGGCGACATCGTCGTGACAAAGCGGACCTGGGGCGCCTTCGCCAGTACCGACCTCGAGGCCCAGTTGAAGGCGCGAGGCGTCACGCAAGTGGTGATCGCAGGTGTGGCGACCGCGACCGGCGTCGAGGCGACGGCGCGGCAAGCATACGAACAAGGCTTGAACGTGACCCTTGCGCTCGACGCCATGACCGACGCACGCATCGAAGCGCACGACTACAGCCTACGCAACGTGTTTCCACGCCTCGGCGAGACCGGATCGAGCCAAGAGATTATCGATCTCCTCGCGACGAGGCGTGCCTGAGATGCCTATGCTTGATCTACTGTCCCATTTCTTCGGCGGCGCTTTCCTGGCGAATGCGATCCCTCACTTCGTCAGCGGCATGATGGGGCGTCCATTTCAGAGCCCATTCGCCAGGCCGCCGGGTCAGGGTCTCTCCTCGTCGACCGTCAACGTCCTCTGGGGCTCCGTCAACATCGTCGTCGGCTATCTGCTCGTCTGCCGGGTGGGTGATTTCGGATTGCAAAATGCTAACGATGTCATCGCCCTCGGCGCCGGCGCCTTCCTCGTCGCGCTTTTTTCGGCCAGGCACTTTGGCCGCTTCCATGGCGGGAATCAGCCGGCGCAGCCATGAAGGCTCGCCGTGCGGGCATCTTCCGGTCCCTGCGCAACTACAATTATCGCCTCTGGGCGGGCGGCGCCTTCGTCTCCAATGTGGGCACCTGGGTACAGCGCACGGCCCAGGATTGGCTGGTACTCACCCAACTGACGCATCACGACGCGTCGGCCGTCGGCCTGGTGATGGCGCTGCAATTCGGGCCGCAATTGCTTCTGCTGCCCTGGACCGGATACGCCGCCGACCATTTCAACCAGCGTAGGCTGCTGATTGCCACACAGGCGACCATGGGCGCCCTGGCCCTGGCGCTGGGGGTGCTGACCGTCGCCGGGGTCGTTCGGCTCTGGCATGTCGATGCCTTCGCTTTCCTGTTTGGCTGCGCGGCGGCGTTCGATGCGCCCGTGCGTCAGACCTTCGTCGCCGAACTGGTTGGGGACGCGGACCTGCACAACGCGGTGGCGCTCAACTCCACCTCGTTCAATGGCGCGCGGATGATCGGGCCGGCCGTCTCCGGCCTCGTCATCGCCGCGAGCGGCACAGGCTGGGCGTTCCTGATCAACGGCGCTTCCTTCCTCGCGGTATTGATCTCGCTCGCTTTCCTGCGCGTCTCGGAGCTTCACCCGAATCCGAGGGCGGGGCGGACCCGAGGGAGCTTCGCCGAAGGGTTGCGATATGTGTGGGGACGCCCGGATCTTCGGACGATCCTGATCATGCTGTTTCTGATCGGGACCTTTGGCCTGAACTTCCCGATCTTCATCTCGACCATGGCGGTCAGCGTCTTCCATGCCGATGCGCGCGGCTATGGCCTGCTGTCGTCGATCATGGCGATCGGCACGGTGCCCGGCGCCCTGCTGGGCGCGGGCCGGAAGAGACCTGGTTTCGACCTACTTCTGATCGGTGCGGGGGTGTTCGGGATCGGCTGCACGCTGGCTGCCGTTGCGCCAGGCTATTGGCTCTTCGCCGGCACTCTGGTCGTCATCGGCGTGGCGGCGCTTACCGTCACCAACACGACAAACAGCATGATGCAGCTTTCAACCGAGCCCGCCATGCGTGGGCGGGTGATGGCGCTGCGCGTCGGCATCGCGCTGGGAGGCACGCCGATCGGCGCACCGATCGTGGGATGGGTGGCGAACACGTTCGGCCCGCGCTGGGCGCTCGGTGTCGGAGCCGCCTCGGGGTTCGCCGCCGCCACGGTAGCCGTCGGATTCCTTGCTCCGCACTTTAGGGGGACTTCCCGCCGCTGAGCGGTCCGCGCCGCGCCGGAACGGCGGTCTTCGCGGCATCGGGCGGCCCGCATGAACCCATTGCCGCACCGCGCCGCCGGGCCCTAGAGCGCGTTCTCCGGCTGCAGCAGAGCCCGCACCCGTTCCGCCAGATCGCCGTCCCGGAACGGCTTCTGCACGACGCGCGCGGGATCGATGCTCGCCATCCCGGCGGCGTTGGCATAGCCGCTGACGAACAGGACCGGCAGCGCGGGCCGCAGCGCGGCGGCCTCGCGTGCCACCTCGACGCCGTTCATGCCCGGCATCGCGTAATCGACGATCAGCAGATCAATCGCCGCGCTGCTCTCTAGCAGATCGAGCGCGGCGCCGCCGCTGCCGGCCGTCCTGACGCTGCATCCGATCTCCTCGAGCATTGCCGCCATCACGTCACGCACCGCGCCGTCGTCATCGACCAGCAGCAGATGCCCGAGCGGCGCGGACGGCGCGGGGCGCGCGCTGCCCCCGGCCCGGTGCGGCCGCGCGTCCGGCGCGACGGCGCCGTGGGGCAGATAGACCCGCACGGTGGTCCCGCGCCCCGGACTGCTCTCGATGTCGACGTCGCCACCCGCGTTGCGCGCGAAATCGTATACCTGCGCGAGACCGAGGCCCGAGCCCTTGCCGGCGGGCTTCGTCGTGAAGAACGGCTCCGGCACCCGCGCCAGCAGATCGGGCGTCATGCCGCATCCGGTGTCGATCACCGCGATCACCGCATACGCCCCGACCGGCGGCCCGCGCCGGTGACGGCCGTCGGTGACCGCGACGCTGGATGTCGCGATCGTCAGCGTGCCGCCCTCGGGCATCGCATCGCGCGCATTGATCGCCAGATTGAGGATCACGAGTTCAAGCTGCGTCGGGTCCACCAGCACCGGCCCCGTCTCCGCCGACAGATCGGTCTCCAGCCGCACGCCGTTGCCCAGCGAACTGGTCAGCAGATCACGCATGCCCATGATCATGTCGCGCAGGTCGAGTTGCCGCAGCTCCGGCTTCTGCCGACGCGAAAACGCGAGCAGCTGCTGAATCAGGTTCGCCCCCCGCTCGGCGGCGGATTTGATATAGCCCAGCCGGTCGCGGGCCCGCTGATCATCCCCCGCCCGCACGAGCGACCGGTCGATCACGTCGATGCTGCCGAGGATGACGGTCAGCAGATTGTTGAAGTCGTGCGCCACGCCCGCGGTGATCTGCCCCACCGCCTCCAGCCGCTGCATGTGCTGCAACAGCATCCCCACCCGGTGGCGCTCCTCGATCTGCGCGATCAGTCGCCGGTTGGCCGTGGCCAGCTCCGCCGTGCGCTCCTCGACCCGTGCCTCCAGCGTGTTCTTCAGCGCCCGCAGGTCGGCCTCCGTCCGCCGGCTCGCGGTGACATCCACGCTGTAGCCGATGAAGCCGACAAAGGCGCCATCGGCGGCAAAGCGCGGCACGCCGGTATCGTCCAGCACGCGGTACGTGCCGTCATAATGGCGCATCCGCACATCCGTGCGGAACGGCACGCGGCGCGCCCGTGCGTCGCCGCAGATCGCAAGATACCGCGCCCGGTCGTCGGGATGCACCCGTGCGACCCACCCCTCCCCGACCTCCGTCTCGGGATCGACGCCGGCGAACGCCAGCCACGGGCGGTTGAACCAGTAGCGCGCGCCCGACGCATCCGCCGCCCAGATAAAGACCGGCGCCGCATCGGCGACCTCGCGAAAGCGTCGCTCGCTCTCGCGCAGCGCGGCGGCGGCGCGCACGCGGTCCGACACGTCCGAGCCCTGAAGGAACAGGCCGGTCACGTCGCCGTTACGGTCACGGATCGGCTGATAGACGAAATCGACGAACCGTTCGACCAGGGCGCCCGCCGGGCCGCTGCGCAGCGCGACCTTCACCTCGCTGCCGACGAAGGGCTCCCCCGTGGCATAACAGCGGTCCAGCAAATCCAGAAAACCCTGCCCCTCCAGTTCCGGCAGCGCGATGCGAACCGGCAGGCCGATGAACTCGCGCTGATCGACCAGCCGCAAATACGCGCTGTTGGCCAGGGAGAAGACGTGCTGCGGACCCTCCAGCAGAGCCATGAAGCCGGGCGCCTGCTCGAACATGGCGCGCAGCCGGAGCTGCTCGGCGGCGCTGTGGCGGTCGGCTAGGACACGCTCGGTCGTCTCCACCACGATCGCGATGACACCGGCCGGCACGCCGGCCTCGTCGAATACCGGCGAATAGTCGAGGTTCATCCAAACCTGTTCCGGCACGCCGTGCCGCCACAGCGTCAGTTCCTGATCGCGATAAGCGAGCGTGCCGCCGGCGAGACCGACCTTCATCACGTGGTCGTTGAAATCCGCGACCTCCGCCCAGCCCTCGCGCACGCGACTGCCCAGCAGCGTCGGATGCCGGCTGCCCGCGAACCGCGAATAGGCATCGTTGCAAATCATGTAGCCATCCGCGCCCCACAGCATGACGATCGGGACGGGGGAATGCAGCACGATGCCGGTCGCGGTGCGCAGGCTCTGCGGCCAGGTCCGCAGCGGCCCCAGCGCCGTCGCCGCCCAATCGTACGCCCGCACCAGTCCCGCCGTCAGGCTGTCGCCCATCGCCAGCAGGAACGGGTCGTCGACGTGTTCGTCGGGATGCAGACACATGCCTGTTGCCATGCTGGTCGCTCTGCCGTGCGCTCGATGGACGGCGATGGAAGGGACGCTGGCCCGACCGTCGCGGGCACAGACTAGCTAACGAGCGAGGGGTATCAGGTTGCCACACCCCCGCGCGGCCCGCATGTTCAACAATGCGCGGTACGATACCGCGCATAAGCGGGACGCGTCACAGCGCGACGGCGGGCGATGCGGGCGAAGGCACCGCTTCGGCGATGAGGCTGCGATGGAACTCATCGAAGGCCGCGAAACACGAGCATGACAGCCGCATCAACCCCGGCACGTCGCGCACGAGAACCATGCCGCGGCTGTAGTCGATCAGCCCCTGCTGCTTCAGGCCGGCACACACGACACTGACGGTCGCCCGGCGCACGCCCAGCATCATCGCCAGATAGTCCTGCTTCAGCGCGAAGCGGGGGCTTGTGCGTCGCGTGGTCATCAGCAGCCACCGCGCCACCCGCTGCTCCGCGGTGTGCAGCGCGTTGCAGGCGGTGTTCTGATAACTCAGCAACAACCTGAAATAGACATACCGGCTGATGGTTTCGCGGAAAGCGGGATCATCCTCGCACCACCGCCTGAATGTCGGATAATCCACGCGCCGGCCTCGCCCGGCGATCTGCACGAATGCCGTGTATGGCGTCACCGTCGCCCCGAGCAGCAGCGGCACGCCAACCAACCCCTCCCTGCCCACGGTCCCGACTTCTGCCGGACGCCCCGCCTCGTCGTGCATGACGAGCGATACCACTCCCTCGTCGACGAAGGTGATCCGCCCTGCCCCGCCGCCGTCCCTGATATGGATAGGCTCGCCGAGCGGGAGAGGCACCGCCTCCATCTCCGATTCCGGCAGCCTCCATCCGCCCGCAACCAGCGATGCGAGAAGCAGGTTCTCCGGGCCCTGTGGCATTCGTCCCCTGTTGGCCGTACTACACCGGCCTTCGTCACCCCAGCCAGCCGCCCCAAACGGCCATGCTGCGATCAGACCACTGCGGCCACGGAATGTCCAGTCATCCGCCGTATGCCAGGAACAAAAGGGCGGGCGGCCCGCACGCCGCCCGCCCTGCCGGCCCGGAAAAGCCTGACGCCGTCAGGCCGCCCGGCGGTTGACCTGCGTATCGGCAATCTGGGTCAGCTTCTGATCCGCCGCCTTTTCCTCGCCCAGTGTCTTGTCGAGCAGCCGGATGCACTCGTCGTGACCCAGTTGGCGCGCGAAGGCGATCAGCGTGCCGTAACGCGTCATCTCGTAATGCTCGACCGCCTGAGCCGCCGACAGCATTGCCGCATCGCACACCTCGGCGTCGCCGCAATCGGAGATAATTTCCTTTGCTTCCTTCAGGATGCCGTCGATCGCGGGGCAGTCGGTCGACGTGACCTCCAGGGAGAGGGCGCGGAACACGCCCTCGATGCGGCGCACATGCTCCTTTGTCTCTTCCAGGTGGTGCTCGAAGGCGCCGCGCAGCGCCGGATTGCTCGCCTTACCGATCATCGTCGGCAGGTTCTTCACGATCTGGTTCTCGGCGTAATAAATGTCTTCGAGAGTGTGCACGAACAGATCGTCAAGCGTCTTGATCGGTGTCGAAAAGAGTCCCATTGGCTTTCTCCATGCTGGTGGACCGTCTGCTGGTCCAACGCGACGCCGTCGGGCCGGGTTCGGGCTCTGCCATACGCGGCGGACAGAATACGGCTATGTACAACTTCGGACATAGCGCTCAGTTTGTCAGGACAGACTGGTCATCGGCTGCAAGTTGCTGCGGACAAGACTTCGCACCGTCACCCATCATTTACCCGTGGCGGTGCGGCATTTGCCGTTGGCCGATCGCACACCCGCCGGGCGTCGCGCCACGCGGCATCACGGTCCGCCCTCCGTCACCGCACGTCTTCGGGAGCGCGGCAACCCCGGCAACGCCGCCCGGTTGATACCGTACGACGCCGCCCGCGACGGACGGCACGATGCCGCCTCTCGCGCAGCGGGCGCCCCTCTCGGCTTCACAAAGGAATAGTCATGTCCAAGGTTGTCGTCGTGACAGGCGCGAGTGCGGGCGTCGGCCGGGCAACCGTCGAGGAGTTTGCCCGCCACGGCTACGACGTGGCCCTGCTGGCGCGCGATCAGGACCGTCTGGACCGCGTCGCCGTCGAGCTGCAGTCGGCGCACGGGGTGCGCGCCCTCGCGATCCCGACCGACGTGGCCGATTACGACGCGGTCGACGCGGCGGCAACGCGGGCGGAGGAGGAGCTCGGCCCGATCGACATCTGGGTCAACGTCGCGATGGCGACCGTCTTCGCCCCGGTGTCGAAGCTGACGCCGCAGGAGGTGGAGCGCGGCACACGCGTCACCTATCTCGGTCAGGTGCACGGCATGATGGCCGCGCTCGCGCGCATGCGCGGGCGCAACCGCGGGACCATCGTCAATGTCGGCTCCGCGCTCGCCTATCGTTCCGTGCCGCTGCAATCCATCTATTGCGGGGCAAAGGCGGCGATCCGCGGCTTCACGGACTCGCTACGCTCGGAAATCATCCACGACAAGCTCGCCGTCCATCTGACGACGGTCGACCTGCCGGCCGTCAACACGCCGCAATTCGACTGGGCGATGAACAAGATGGGGCGCAAGGCCAAGCCCGTCGCGCCGATCTTCGAGCCGGAGGTGCCGGCGCGGGCCATCTATTTCGCCGCCACCCATCGCCGGCGTGAGGTCTGGGTGGGATTCCCGACGGTCAAGGCGATCCTCGCCAACCGCATCGCCCCCGGTCTCATCGACCACTATCTCGCCACGGCCGGCTACGACGGGCAGCTCACGGACGAGCGTCTTCCCGCGGACGCGCCGGCCAACCTCTTCACGGCCGTGCCCGGGAATTACGGCGCCCACGGCCGCTTCGACAAACAGTCCAAACTCGGCAGCTGGGAGATGTTCACCGATCGCCACCGCACCGCGTTCTGGGCGGCGGCGGGCATCGGCGTCGTGACCGGCATCCACCTGCTCGCCAAGCGGCTGCGCATCTAGCGCGGCACGAGGACGCGGCGCCACGTACGACGGGATCGACGCTATGACGACACGTGACCACTACGACCTGATCGTCATCGGCAGCGGTCCGGGCGGGGGCGCCCTCGCCCAGCGCCTGGCGCCCACCGGCAAACGCATCCTGATGCTCGAACGCGGCCACTATTTGCCGCGCTCGCGTGCCAACTGGGACGCCAGGACCGTCTTCGTCGATGCCGCCTATCAGGCCCCGGACACATGGTACGGCAAGGCGGGTGAGTCATTCCGTCCCGGGCTGCATTACTGCGTGGGCGGCAACTCAAAGGTCTACGGCGCCGCCCTGTTCCGCCTGCGCGAACGCGACTTCGGTGAAATCCGCCATGTGGACGGCATCTCGCCCGCCTGGCCCCTCGGCTACGACGTGTTCGAGCCGTATTATTGCGAGGCGGAGGCGCTGTTCCACGTCCACGGCCAACGTGGCGAGGACCCGACCGAACCCTGGTCGAGCCAACCCTACGCCTATCCGCCCGTCCTGCACGAACCCCGCATACAGGCGCTCAACGACACCCTGCTGCGCGAAGGCCTGCACCCGTTCCATCTGCCGCTCGGCATCAAGCTTGACCAGAACCCGGACGGCAGCGCGACCACGCACAGCCCCTGCATCCGCTGCGATGCCTTCGACGGCTTCCCCTGCCCGATTAACGCCAAAGCCGACGCACAGGTCATCTGCGTCGATCCCACGCGGGCGGCGCATCCGAACTTCACGCTGCTTACCGGCGCCTATGCAGAGCGGCTGCTCACCGATCCGTCGGGCCGCGCCGTGACGGGCGTGCGCGTCCAGCGCGACGGCCGGACGGAGGAGTACACCGCCGATGTCGTCGTCGTCGCCTGCGGCGCGCTGAGTTCGGCGCTTCTGCTCCTGCGCTCGGCGAACGACAAGCACCCGCACGGCCTGGCCAACGGCTCCGGACAGGTCGGCCGCAACTACATGCGCCATACCATGAGCGTGCTGATGGCGCTGCTGAAAGAGCCCAATCCCACGGTGTTCCAGAAGACGCTCGCCGTCAGCGACTTCTACTTCGGCGAAAAGGACTGGCCGCATCCCATCGGCCTGATCCAGATGTGCGCGACCTCCCACGCCGACCAGATCAAGGCCGAGGCGCTGCCCGCGTGGCTGGGCTGGATGCCGGATATGCCGTTCGACAAGATGGCCGAGCATTCGATGGATTTCTGGCTGCAGAGCGAGGACCTGCCGCGTCCCGGCAACCGCATCTTCTACGACGGCGACAAGGTCGTGCTCGACGTGACCGAGGGCGACGACGAGGCGCCGCGGCGGCTGCGCCGCAAGCTCGAGGACCTGCTGGAACCGATCGGCGCACGTCCGAACCTTCTCGAACGCAGCCTGTATCTCGGCAAGGACATTCCGCTCAGCGGCACCGCGCACCAGGCCGGTACATGCCGCTTCGGCACCGATCCCGCGACCTCGGTCCTCAACCTCGACTGCCGCGCGCACGAGCTCGACAATCTCTACGTCGCGGACGCCAGCTTCTTCCCGTCGATCGGCGCGGTAAATCCCACTTTGACCATCATCGCCAACGCCCTGCGCGTCGCCGACCACATCAAGGCGCGGCTGGGCTGACGGCGCCGCCACGACAGCTCAAAGAAGGTCGATCGCCAGCAGCAGATCCGTCGCCGCGATGAAAAGCCGCCGCCCGTCCGTCCCGCCGAACGCGCAGTTGGCGCAGACGCGCGATACCGGGATGTATCCCAGACGCGTGCGATCCGGCGCCAGCACGTGAATCCCGTCCGCTGCCGTCGTCCAAACCCAGCCGCGCCGATCGACCGTGAACCCGTCCGGGCAGCCGTGATCGGTGTGACAGAAGAAACGCCGGTTCGTGAGCGCGCCGTCCGCGCCCACGTCGAACGCCTCGATCTGATGCAGCCCGCCGGTCTCCTCGCCCGGTATGTCGCGCAGCGCAAGCGAGGTGTCGGAGACGTACAGCGTGCGCCCGTCCGGCGCGAAGGCCAGACCGTTCGGCTGCTCGAAATCCGCCATGCGCCGTGGCGCGCACGCCCCGGGCGGAATCCGATAGAGGCTGCGGTGATCCAGTTCCGGCTCCGCGAGGCTGCCCTGGCTCGGCATCAGCAGGCCGAAGGTGGGATCGGTGAACCAGATCGCGCCGTCGCCGGCAACGGTCACGTCGTTGGGCGAATTGAGCCGCCTGCCCTCGTAATGCGTGACGAACGGCACAGGCGCGCCGTCGCCGTCCGACCGGCTGATGCAGCGCCGTCCGTGCTCGCAATGGACGATGTGCCCGTCCGCCTCGATCGCGTTGCCGTTCATGAAATACGTGGCGTCGATGGCGACCGTCACGCGCCCGTCCGGATGCCACGCGAGCAGCCGGCGATTCGACACATCCGACCACAACAGCCGCGCGCGCGCCGGCTCCCACACCGGCCCCTCGCCGTGCAGCGTGCCCTCATACAGGCACAGCAACGGCGCGTCCGGCGACAGAACCTCCGCCAGCCGCGGATCGTCGATCTGCACGCCCCGGAACGACGCGACCGGCTGCGGCGGCCCCGCGCGCCGCAGCAACCGGCCCGGCAGCAGCGCCGCCGCCGCCGTCACGGAAGTCAGATCGGAAGAGCACACGTCTGAACTCC
>NZ_BANB01000294.1 GCF_000964365.1 Acidisphaera rubrifaciens HS-AP3
GGCCGCGACCCCCGCACCAACTCCGGTGGCCGCCCCGGCACCGCGCAGCGCGCTGACGATGCCGCCGAGCAGGGTCGCGTTCACCTGCATCAGCAGCTTGCGCGCCGTCTCCAGCCCGACCGCGAGCAAAAAGCCGCGCCACGCGCCGCCCACGACGATCAGGCTCCAGCGCACCAGCCGCCGATACGACAGCGGCGGCGTCTCCATCGCCCCGCCCGGCGGCGCGACCTCCGCCGCGCCCGCCAGCGCCATGCCCTTCGGCGCTCCGGCCGGCGGCATCCCCTTCGGCGCCCCGGCCGGCGGCATCGGCTTCGGCATGCCTTGGGGCGGTATGCCTGGGGGCGGCATCGCGGACGCCGTGTGGCTCATCGCCCCGCCCCGTCGTCGGACGCGCATGGCCTGGGCGCGCGGATCATCGACGCCCGGCCCGTACGCGCATCGTCACCGCCGGCCGCCGTGCCTGGGGGGACGGCGAGGGGGCCGGGCGGTGCCGGTCGCGGCGCGGTCGGCCGGAGGGGGGAGGGCCGGCCGCCGCCGTCGTCAGGATAGGCGGAGATCAGGCGCGGAAGGCGCGGCCGCAGGCGCCGCAGATGACGGTCTCGTAGAAATTGCTGTCGAGCCCGGTCGTCCAGCCGATATGGCCGCACCACGGGCACTGGGTCCAGCCGCTGTAGCGGTACTGACCCTCGACCTCGTCCTGCGGCGGCTTCGTCAGCAGCAGCGCGAACTTGCCGCTGGCGATCGCCGCCTGCGCCTCGTCGGCTTCCAGCTTCACGCCGCGCTTGACTTCGACCTTCTCGCTCATGTTCGTCTCCTCTCGGTTGGTCGTCCCTGTCCCGAAGCGGGATCAGCTGCCCGAAGCGCGACCCGCCGCGCTCCGGACATAGCCCATCATGCCTCGCGGCCCATGTCCCCGCTGTGAAATGTTTCGTGGTTCGTTGCTCACAAAACGGTGTCTTCTTGGTATCGACGGATCGCTCAATGCCAGCCATTTCAACGTCTCATCGTTGAGCGGCCGAGTGATGGGCAGTCCGTTGCGGATGCACGCAATCCGTAGTTGTATCGACTTCGCATCGGAGACAGTCTCATGCACGAACGAAACGAATTCAAGTGCGAAGCGGCCGACCCCGGCGCTGATCGGCTGGCGTCGGTCGTGCAGCTGCACCGGCACGGCGCGGCGCTGCTCGCGACCGGCGACCTCGCGGCGGCGGCCGGGGCGTGGACGCAGGCGCGCGGCCTGTGCGACGACGACACGCCGCCGCGCCTGCATGCCGCCCTGCTGCTCGATCTCGGCCGCCTGCGTCTCGCCCAGGGCCTGCCGGAGGCGGCGTCCCCCGTGCTCGACGCGGCGATCGTGCTGCTGCGCGGCCTGACCGACGGCGTCCGCGACCTCAGATCGGAAGAGCACACGTCTGAAC
>NZ_BANB01000293.1 GCF_000964365.1 Acidisphaera rubrifaciens HS-AP3
GCCATAGCGGCGGGCGTCGATCCTGCCGCCGGCGCGGACGCCTCAGCCCGGCTTCTTCACGTACAGCTTGCACCACGCGCCCGGGCTGATGTTGCCTTCGACGACCTTGCAGGCGGCCGGCGCCACGAACTGCGCGCAGCTGTCGCAGCTCTGATCGCCCTGCGGCGACTCCTGATAGCCGGCGGCCGCCTGCGTCACCTTGTTTCCCGCGGCGACGGCGCGCCGGCTGCTCATGGTCGCGGACAGCAGCGCCGCCCCGCCGGCCACGGCCGCCATCCTGCGCAACGTCAGGCGGCGCGACAACGCGGCAGACGGAAGTCCCGTAACAAGGCTCATGGCAATTCCTTTGGGGACAATAAGTCCGGACCAAATAAGGCGTCAGCAGGCGGTCAAGTTCCCTCGCTCAAGACTTTCGCCGCGATAAATGACCGTCCCGCCGTTGCCACCGTGCGATTGCCGCGCGTGGCCGGGATCGGAAGATGAGCCAAATAACCCGACCGTCCGCATGATCCCGGCAGACGCGCCGCGCCGCCCGCCCCGTGCGTCACGCCCGGCTCTGCGGCCCCGTCCGTCGCGCCGCCTCCGCCGCGCGCCACAGATACCACGCGGCGTAGGTGCGCCACGGCGCCCACGGCTCCGCCAGGGCCGCGAGGTCGCGCGGGCGTGGCTGCTCGTCCAGGCCATGCAGCACGCGATATCCCTCGCGCACCCCGAAATCGTCCACCGGCAGGATGTCGGGCCGGCCGAGGGTGAACATCAGCAGCATCTCGACCGTCCAGCGGCCCACGCCGCGCACCTCCGTCAGCCGCGCGATCAGCTCCGCGTCGCTCATCCGCATCGCCCGCCGCCGCGTCGGCACCGTGCCGTCGAGCGTGCGCAGGCAGATGTCGCGGATCGCCAGGATCTTGCTGCCGGAAAACCCGGCGGCGCGCAGGCGCGTGTCGTCGGCCGACAGCACCGCCTCCGGCTCGGGGAACGCCGTCTCCGGGAACAGTGCGATGAAGCGGCCGAGGATCGCCTCCGCCGCGCGCCCGTGCACCTGCTGATGCGCGATCGCCCGCACCAGCGCCTCGTACGGGCTGCGCTGCACCGGGCGCAGCCGGTACGGCCCCACCTGATCGATCAGCGGCCCGAGGGCGGGATCGCGCCGCAGATGCGCCAGGGCCTCGCGCATCGCGCTACAGCAGCCCGGCGGCGATGTTGACCGTCAGCGCCAGGATGATGGTGTTGAACAGGAAGCCCAGCAGCCCGTGCAGCGCGGCCAGCCGGCGCAGCTTGCGCGAGGTGATCTGCACGTCGCTCACCTGGAACGTCATGCCGAGCACCAGGGCGAAATACATGAAGTCGAGATAGTCCGGCGGCTGTCCCCCCGGGAAATCGAGGCCGCCGTCCACGTCGCGGCCCCCCGGCGCCGTCGCGTAGTATTCATGCGCATAGCGCAGCGCGAAGATCGTCTGCGACATCAGCCACGACAGCGCGAGCGTCGCCGCCACGATCGCCACCTGCAGGCCGCGCTGTCCCGCCGGCAGCCCCGACAGGCCGGAGAACTCGCCGCCGATCGCGGCGAAGCTCGCGGTCGTGGCCCCGACCGTCAGGGCGAAGATCGTCCACTCGCCTTCCTCCTGCGCCGCCGCATCCTCGCGCATCCGGTCAAGATGCTCCGACAGGCACAGCAGCGCCACGCCGCCCAGGAACACCAGCACGCCGATGTCCCATGCCAGGATGCCGCGGGTGGCGGGGCCGATCGCGACCGGTCCGAGCCTGCCCGGCAGCAACGCATAGGCGACCAGCCCGCACGCCAGCCCCGCGAACAGACGCACCCGGGCCGCGATCACCCGGCCGACGGGCCCGAGATCGGCGAGCTTCATGGCAGCCTCGCGAGATGGGTGGCCAGCAACGCGAACACCCCGTCCGCGTCCGCCGTCTCCAGCACCCGCACACGGCCGCCGCCGCCGGGCGCCTCCGGCGGTCCGAACACCGTGCGCCCGCGCGCCGGACCGGCCTCCAGGACGACCGTGACGGGCCGCGTGCGGGCGGTGAACAGATGCGGCGCGATCAGCCAGGCGACGGCGCAGGGGTCGTGCAGCGGCTCGCCCTCTGGCCGGCCGCGCGGCAGCCCGTCCAGGATGTCGCACGCCGCCCGCAGACACGTCCCACCGCCCGCTGC
>NZ_BANB01000292.1 GCF_000964365.1 Acidisphaera rubrifaciens HS-AP3
GCCGGTCGTCGCGCCGGCTCGGCGCATCGCCGCGCGCGGCGGGGCGGGCGCGCTCGGCCAGCAGCGCGCGGTAATCGTCGAGATCGCCGTCGAAATTGCGCACCGTGCCGCCCTCGACCAGCCACAGCCTATCGGCCACCAGCTCCACCAGATGCGGGTCGTGGGTGATCAGCAGCACCGCGCCCTGATAGTCCGACAACGCCCGCACCAGCGCGTCGCGGGCGTCGATGTCGAGATGGTTGGTCGGCTCGTCGAGGATCAGCAGATGCGGCGCGTCGCGCGTGGCCAGCGCCAGCAGCAGGCGCGCGCGCTCGCCGCCCGACAGGTCGCCCACCGGCGTCTCCGCCCGGTCGGCGTCCAGGCCGAACCGCGCGAGCTGCGCCCGCACGGCGGACGGCGCGGCCTTCGGCAGCGCGGCCTGCATGTGGTCGATCGGCGTGCGGGCGGCGATCAACTCCTCGGCCTGGTGCTGCGTGAAATAGCCGACCGACAGGCGCGGGCCGCGCCGCACGTCGCCCGCCAGCGGGTCGAGCCGGCCGGCGAGCAGCTTGGCGAAGGTGGATTTGCCGTTGCCGTTGGCGCCGAGCAGCGCCACCCGGTCGTCCGGGTCGAGCGTGAGCGACAGGCCGCGCAGCACCGGCGTGCCGTCATAGCCGACGGCGACGCGGTCGAGCGCCAGGATCGGCGGCGCGAGGCGCGGCGGGTCGGGGAAGGCGAAGCGGGGTGCCGCGTCCTCGATCACGGACTCGATCTCCGGCAGGCGCGCGATCGCCTTCAGCCGCGCCTGCGCCTGCCGCGCCTTGGTCGCCTTGGCGCGGAAACGGTCCACGAAGGCCTGCAGATGCGCCCGTTGCGCCGCCACGCGCTCCGCCGCGCGCGCCTGTTGCAGCGCGCGTTCGGTGCGGATGCGGACGAAGGCATCGAAGCCGCCGGGCGTGACCGACAGCCGCCCCTGATCCAGATGCGCGATGGCATCGACCGCGCGGTCGAGCAGCCCGCGATCGTGCGAGACGATGATGGCGGCACCTGGGAACCGGGCGAGCCACCCCTCCAGCCACATCGTCGCTTCCAGGTCGAGATGGTTGGTCGGCTCGTCCAGCAGCAGCAGGTCGGGTTGCAGGAACAGCGCGGCGGCCAGCGCCACGCGCATCCGCCAGCCGCCGGAAAACGACGCGACGGGCCGCGCCTGCGCCGCCGGATCGAAGCCGAGGCCGGCGAGGATGGTGGCGGCGCGGGCGGGCGCGGCGTCGGCGCCGATGGCGGCGAGGCGCTCGTGGATTTCCGCGAGGCGTTCCGGCGGGGCACGGTCGGCCTCGTCCAGCAGGGCGGTGCGTTCGGCGTCGGCGGCGAGCACGGTGTCGGTCAGGCTCGCCGGCCCCTCCGGCGCCTCCTGCCGCACCCAGGCCATGCGGGCGCGGTTGGCCAGACGGATGGTGCCGCCGTCGAGGCCGAGTTCGCCGGCGATGGCGCGCAGCAGGGTGGACTTGCCCGCGCCGTTGCGCCCGACAAGGCCGAGCTTGCGCCCGCCGTCCACGGCCAGGCTCGCCCCGTCCAGCAGGGTCCGGCCGCCCAGCCGTATCACCGCCCCGTCGATCGCCAGCACGCTCATGCGCGCGATGTAGGCCAATGATGCGGCGCGGAAAAGCGCGCGGGGTTGCCGCCCCGGCGGGGCTGCTCTACACGGCCGCCGCAAACCGGGCGGGAGTGCCGCCCGTGCCGATCCCAGGAAGGACCAGCCGCATGGCGACCGAGCGGACGTTTTCGATCATCAAGCCCGACGCCACGCGGCGCAACCTCGTGGGCAAGATCACCGCCCGCCTGGAGGAGGCCGGCCTGCGCGTCATCGCGCAGCGGCGCATCCACATGACGCAGACGCAGGCCGAGGCGTTCTACGGCGTGCACCGCGAGCGGCCGTTCTTCCGCGACCTCGTGACGTTCATGACGTCCGGCCCGGTCGTGGTGCAGGTGCTGGAGGGCGAGGACGCGGTGGCGAAGAACCGCGCGGTGATGGGCGCCACCGACCCTAAGAAGGCCGAGCCGGGCACGATCCGCGCCGAGTTCGCCGAGAGCATCGAGGCCAATTCGGTGCATGGCTCCGACAGCGCGGAGAATGCGGCGGCGGAGATCGCGTTCTTCTTCGCGGGCGTCGACATCGTCGGCTGACACGGCGCGGCGCGGGGCCGGCGCCGCCGTCTCGGCCCCCGCGCGCGACAGCGCGACGCCCGGTCCGGGCGTCGCGTTGCCGCGCTGCTGCACTGGGCGGGCGGCTAGACCAGGAAGACGCGCATGCCGATCAGCAGCAGCGCGATGACGATCCCGGCGCCGGTCACGGCCCGCGTCCAGGAGCCCCAGAAGCGGCGGCGGTCGGCCAGAAGATCGGCCTCCAGTGCGACATCGGTGACGGTTTGGGCGTGCTCGGCCATGGCCTCGGCGTGTCCTGTCATGCGTAACGGCGTTCGTATTAAGTCAACGCGGGCGCAGGCGGAAGAGGGTTCAGCAGGGCGGCGCCCGCGGGGGCCGGCGCGACCGCTCCGCCCGCCACCAGATGCAGCGCGGCGGGATACAGCACGTGTTCCTGCGCCAGCACGCGGTCGGCCAGCGTCGTCTCGGTATCGCCGGGCAGCACGGGCACGGCCGCCTGCGCGATGATCGGCCCCTCGTCCATCGTGCGCGTCACGTAATGGACGGTGCAGCCATGCAGCCGCACCCCGGCGGCGAGCGCGCGGGCATGGGTGTGCAGGCCAGGGAAGGCCGGCAGCAGGCTCGGATGCACGTTGATCATCCGCCCCTCCCAGCGATCGACCAGATAGGGCGTCAGCAGCCGCATATAGCCGGCGAGGCAGACGAGATCGACGCCGGCCTCGGCCAGCGCCGCGTCGATCGCCGCCTCGTGCGCCGCGCGGTCGCGG
>NZ_BANB01000291.1 GCF_000964365.1 Acidisphaera rubrifaciens HS-AP3
GGAAAGCCGATCAGCCGGACGCCCGGCGCACGCTGGCGCAGCGCCGCCGCGATGCGGGCGGCCGGGGCCGTGACATGCGCGGCGAACAGCTGCGGCGGCAGCACGCCGGCCCAGCTGTCGAACAGCATCAGCACCTCGGCCCCGGCCTCCGCCTGCCAAACGAGGTAGTCGATCGTCGTCTCGATCAGCACGTCCATCAGCGCGGCGAACAGGAGGGGGTCGCCATAGGCGAGGCGGCGCACGTCGGCATGCTCGCGCGAGCCGCCGCCCTCGATCATGTAGCAGGCGACGGTGAACGGGGCGCCGGCGAAGCCGATCAGCGTCGTCGTCGGATGGTCGCGGCGCAGCGCGGCCGCGGTCCGGCGCACCGTCTCCAACACCGGCGCGACGCGGTCGGCGAAGGCCGCGCGATCGAGTGCTGCGACCCCGGCATGCCCGTCGAGGCGCGGCAGCACCGGACCCACGCCCTCGTCAAAGCGAAGCCCGTGCCCGAGCGCCCAGGGGAGGATCAGGATGTCGCTGTAGAGGATCGCCGCATCCATGCCGTAGCGCCGGATCGGCTGCAGCGTGATGTCGGTGGCCAGCTCCGGCGTCGTGAAGGCGGCGAGCAGGTTCGCCGCCTCGGCCCGGGCCGCACGGTATTCGGGCAGATATCGCCCGGCCTGGCGCATGAGCCAGATCGGCGGTGGCCACACGGCTTCGCCGGACAGGACGCGCAGGATCGGCTTCTCGGTCATACCCGCCTGCATAACAGGAAAAGAGGAAAAGAGAATTGTGTGAGGGGGTAGCAGGTGCCTGTGCAAGATGGGGTACCCCGATCCCCGGCGGCGGTCCGCCGAACCGTCCACAGCCGCCCCGGCCGGCAACTCACGAAAACGGCTGGCAAAAACCGGGTTGTCCCGATCACCCGCCCGCCCGTCCCGTGCCATGCACAGGCCCCGCGTAACGCGCCGCCCATCCCCGGGTTTCTTTCCATCGGGCGCGCCGCTGCTGTTTTGCCGAGTTATCCACGCTATCCTGAGGGGTATGTTGACGAACCGGCTGAACCTGCATCTGGTCTCCGACGCCACCGGGGAGACGCTGAATGCCATCGCGCGGGCCACGACGGTCCAGTTCGAGCATGTCCAGATCCTCTATCACCGCTGGTCGCTGATACGGACCCGCTTCCAGCTGCACCGCGTGCTCGAGGGCGTCGAGGCGGAGCCGGGGCCCGTGCTCTCGACCCTGATGGACAAGGCGCTTCGTGGCGAGCTGGAGGCGGCGTGCCAGCGGGTGCGGGTGCCGCTGGTCAACGTGCTCGATCCGGTGATCGGCATGCTGCAGGACGCGCTGGGCGAGCAGGCGACGGCCCGGCCGGGGCGGCAATACGTGCTGGATGCCGACTATTTCCGCCGCATCGACGCCATGCATTATGTACTGGCGCACGATGACGGGCAGGCGCAGGCCGGCATCGCGGAGGCCGACGTGCTGCTGGTCGGCGTCTCCCGCAGTTCCAAGACCCCGACCTGCTTCTATCTGGCCAATCGCGGGATCAAGGCCGCCAACATCCCGCTGGTCCTCAACCTGCCGGAGCCGCCAGGGCTCGAAAACCCGTCCTGTCCGGTGATCGGCCTCACGCTCGATGCCGAGGCGCTGATCGAAATACGGCGCCATCGGCTGAAGCTGATCGCCCAGGGCCATGGCGGGGCGGCGGTCGTGCGCCACGACGTGACCGACTACGTGGATCTCGACGCCGTGAAGGCGGAGCTGCTGTGGGCGCGACGCCTGTGCACGCGGCGGGGCTGGCCGGTGATCGACGTGACCCGCCGGTCGATCGAGGAGACGGCGGCGACCGTGCTGCAGCTGATGGAAGCGTGGCAGGCGCGCCGCGCCGCCGGCCGGGATGGGGGCGGATGATCCAGTGCGCGTCGGTGCCGCTGGTGCTGGCCAGCCAGTCCACGGCACGCGCGGGTCTGCTGCACGCGGCGGGTCTGTCGTTCCTGACCTCTCCCGCCGATCTCGACGAGACGCCGATCAAGGCGGCGGCACGCGCGGCGGGCCGCGATGCGGGCACCGCTTCCCTCGCGCTCGCGGAGGCAAAGGCCTGCGCGGTCAGTCGCCGGCGCCCGGACGCCATGGTGATCGGCGCCGATCAGATCCTCGTGTGCGACGGACAGTGGTTCGACAAGCCGGCCGATCTCGCGGGTGCCGCGTCGCACCTGCGCGCCCTGCGAGGCCGGACCCATACGCTCGCCACCGCGGCGGCGCTGGCGCGTGGCGGTGAGGTGATCTGGCGTCACCAGGAGGCGCCGCGGCTGACGATGCGGGCGTTCTCGGATGCGTTCCTCGCCGCCTACCTCGCGGCCGAGGGCGATGCTGTCCGCGCAAGCGTGGGCGCCTATCGGCTGGAAGGTCTGGGCGCGCACCTCTTTACCGAGGTGCAAGGCGAGCATGCGACCATTCTCGGCCTGCCGCTGCTGGCCCTGCTGGCGGCGCTGCGGACGGAGGGCGTGCTGACGACTTGACCTCGATCGCCACCTTATGCTGCTTATATAGAGATATCCTTATATGTCTTGGTTCAGCACAATGGAGCGCCGGATGGCCGCCACCACCGACTACAAGGTCCGCGACATCGGCCTCGCCGACTGGGGCCGCAAGGAAATCGCCATGGCCGAGGACGAGATGCCCGGCCTGATGGCGCTGCGCGAGGAGTATGGCACGTCCAAGCCGCTGGCCGGCGCGCGGATCGCGGGCTGCCTGCACATGACCATCCAGACGGCCGTGCTGATCGAGACGCTGACCGCGCTCGGCGCCACCGTCCGCTGGTCGTCCTGCAACATCTTCTCGACCCAGGACCACGCCGCCGCCGGCGTGGCCGCCGCAGGCACGCCCGTCTTCGCCTGGAAGGGCATGAACGAGGAGGAGTTCTGGTGGTGCATCGAGCAGACCATCACCGGCCCGGACGGGTGGACGCCGAACCTCATCCTCGATGACGGCGGCGACCTGACGCTGTTGATGCATCAGAAGTATCCGCACATGCTGGCCGACGTGCGCGGCCTGTCGGAGGAGACGACGACGGGCGTGCACCGGCTGTGGGACATGGCGCGGGCCGGCAAGCTGCTGGTACCGGCGATCAACGTGAACGACAGCGTCACCAAGTCGAAGTTCGACAACCTCTATGGCTGCCGCGAGAGCCTGGTGGACGGCATCCGCCGGGGCACGGATGTGATGATGGCCGGCAAGGTCGCCGTGGTCGCCGGCTTCGGCGACGTGGGCAAGGGGTCGGCCGCCAGCCTGCGCAACGCCGGCTGCCGCGTGATGGTGACGGAGATCGACCCGATCTGCGCGCTCCAGGCGGCGATGGAGGGCTATGAGGTCGTCACCATGGACGACGCCGCGCCCCGCGGCGACATCTTCGTGACGGCGACCGGCAACGTGGACGTGATCACGATCGATCACATGCGGGCGATGAAGAACCGCGCCATCGTCTGCAACATCGGTCACTTCGACAGCGAGATCCAGATCGAGGCGCTGCGCAACTACCGCTGGGAGAACGTCAAGCCGCAGGTGGACGAGGTTCTCTTCCCCGACGGCAAGCGGCTGATCGTGCTGTCCGAGGGCCGTCTGGTTAACCTCGGCAACGCGACCGGCCACCCGTCCTTCGTGATGAGCGCGTCCTTCACCAACCAGGTCCTGGCGCAAATCGAACTGTGGCAGGCGCCCGCCGGCAAGTACGAGCGCAAGGTGTACACCCTGCCGAAGCATCTCGACGAGAAAGTGGCTGCCCTGCACCTCGCCAAGGTGGGTGCCCGCCTTACGCAACTTTCACCGAAGCAGGCCGAGTATATCGGCGTCCCCGCCGCCGGCCCGTTCAAGCACAGCGAGTACCGCTACTGATCGGTAAACGCTGAGAAAAATCCAGGGTCCGCGCGACAGAACCGCAACCCTAGATTGTAGAACATTTTGGCCCCGCGTGCATGAAGTGCGCGGGGCCATTATGTTTTTATGGCATCCGTTCAGGGCCATATGGACTTCCTATGCCGTCATGCATAAAGTAAGCACAACCAAAACGCGCAATCTTAAATAACGCGCGAGGATGCGACTGCGGCGGAGGAACCGCGTTCACTGGTCGGCCGACATGGATCGTCGATGCGGATCGGACGCGGCCAGTCAGGAGCCGAATCGACGGTCGGCAGGACCTGGGTCCGGTTCAGGGGGTTACCGAGGATGAGCCTTTTGATGACGACGGCTTTCGATGTCGGACCCGCGAGCGGTTCGCTGCCGATGACCCAGGCGCTTCGCCGCCGGCTGGGCAGCGTCACCAACGACGCGCAGATGCGCGACCTTCTGTACCTGGAGGCGTGGGAACGCGACCCGCAGCCCGGCGCCGGCGCCGCGCTGCGCATCAACCAGATCCGTCGCGCCAACCCCGAGCTGGCCGCGGAAATCCGCGCCGAGCTCTCGCACCCGCTGCGTCCCGCCTGATCCCGCCGGGCCAGGCGCGGGGCGCGGTCCCGCACGCCGGATCTGAGCGACAGACGAGCCGACAGACGGGCGGCGGCGCAGCGTTGCACCATGTGCGCCGGGATGGCAGCTTGCCGCCGACACGACACGGCAGGGAGCGCCCGCGATGGCCATCACGAAAGTCTATCCCGACGCGACGGCGGCACTGGCCGGCATCCTGCGCGACGGCATGACCATCATGGCCGGCGGATTCGGCCTATGCGGCATCCCGGCGACATTGATCGAGGCGATCCGCGCGAGTGGCGTGAAGGGTCTGACGGTCGTGTCCAACAATGCCGGGATCGACGGCGCGGGCCTCGGCCTGCTGCTGGAGACGCGGCAGATCAGCAAGATGATCAGCTCGTATGTCGGGGAGAACAAGCTGTTCGCCGAGCAGTACCTCGCGGGCGAGCTGGAGATCGAGTTCAACCCGCAGGGCACGCTGGCCGAGCGCATCCGGGCCGGCGGCGCGGGCATCCCGGCCTTCTACACCGCGACCGGCGCCGGCACCGTGATCGCCGAGGGCAAGGAGACCAAGGTCTTCGACGGCCGTACCTATGTGATGGAGCGGGGTCTGCGCGCCGATCTGTCGATCATCCATGCGTGGAAGGCCGACCCGGAGGGCAATCTCGTGTTCCGCAAGACCGCCCGCAACTTCAACCCGGTGATGGCGACCGCCGGCGAGATGGTGGTGGCGGAGGTCGAGGAGCTGGTCGAACAGGGCAGCTTCGACCCCGATGCCATCCACACGCCCGGCATCTACGTCAACCGCATCGTGAAGCTGGCGCATGTGGAGAAGCGCATCGAGCAGCGCACGGTCCGCAAGCGCGAAGCCGCCTGATCAGACACCCGCCGATCACCTGAAAGGAGCCGCCGCAACATGGCCTGGACACGCGACGAGATGGCGGCCCGCGCCGCCCGTGAGCTGCAGGACGGGTTCTACGTCAACCTCGGCATCGGTATCCCGACGCTGGTGGCCAATCACATCCCGGACGGGATGCAGATCCAGCTGCACAGCGAGAACGGCATGCTCGGTACCGGCCCGTTTCCGTTCGAGGGCGAGGAGGATGCCGACCTGATCAACGCCGGCAAGCAGACGGTCACGGAGCTGCCGACCACCAGCTATTTCAACAGCGCCGACAGCTTCGCCCTGGTGCGCGGCGGGCATATTGACCTGTCGATCCTGGGCGCCCTGCAGGTGGCCGAGAACGGTGACCTTGCGAACTGGATGATCCCCGGCAAGATGGTCAAGGGCATGGGCGGCGCCATGGACCTCGTCGCCGGCGTCCGGCGCGTGGTCGTCCTGATGGAGCACACGGCCGGGGGCAAGCCGAAGCTGCTGCGCGCCTGCACCCTGCCGCTGACCGGCAAGGGCGTGGTCAACATGGTGGTGACCGAACTCGGCGTGTTCGACGTCACGCCCGGCGGCTTCGTCCTCGCCGATGTGGCACCCGGCGTGAGCGTGGACGAGATACGGAGCAAGACCGAGGCATCGTTCGCGGTGCATCCCGACCTCAAGCTGGCCGCCTGACCGATGGCTGCGGGCGGCGCGCCGGCGCGGATCGCCGTCCTCGACGACTATCAGGGCGTCGCCCGCGCCTGCGCCGACTGGTCGGCGCTCGACGGGCGGGCGGACGTGACAGTGTTCCGTGACCATCTCGACGACGCGGAAGCGCTCGTCGCCCGGCTGCTGCCGTTCGACGTCGTCTGCGTGATGCGCGAGCGCACGCCGCTGCCGGCGCCGATCATCGCGCGGCTGCCGAATCTCAAGCTGATCTGCTCCACCGCCGCGCGCAACGCCTCGATCGACGTCGCGGCGGCGGCGGCGCGGGGCATCCCTGTCTGCAACACCGGCTACACGTCGCATGGCGCCGCGGAACTGACCTGGGCGCTGCTGCTCGCCGCCGCCCGCCACGTCCCGGCGGAGGCGGCGTCCGTCCGGGCCGGAGGCTGGCAGACAACGGTGGGCGGCGACCTGTACGGCCACACGCTCGGTCTCGTCGGGCTCGGCCGGATTGGCGCGATGATCGGCCGTGTCGGCCTCGCGTTCGGGATGGAGGTGATCGCCTGGAGCCAGAACCTTAGCCCCGCGCGCGCGGCCGAGGTCGGCGTGCGGGCGGTGGACAAGGCGACGCTGTTCGCGACCGCGGACTATGTGTCCGTCCACCTCGTCCTGAGCGACCGGTCGCGCGGCATCGTCGGCGCGGACGAGCTGGCGGGGATGAAGCCGACGGCGTGGCTGGTGAACACCTCGCGCGGGCCGCTGGTGGACGAGGGGGCGTTGATCGACGCGCTGCGGGCCGGGCGGATCGGGGGCGCCGCGCTCGATGTCTACGACGTGGAACCCCTGCCCCCGGCGCATCCGCTGCGCACGCTGCCGAACGTGCTGGCGACCCCGCATGTCGGGTTCGTCACGCGCGACACCTATGCGGTGTTCTACCGCGACACCGTCGAGAACATCGTCGCCTGGCTGGACGGCGCCCCGATCCGCGTGACCGAGGTGCGTCCCGGGTAGGTCTGCCCGGCGTCCCGGGCGGTCTTGTTCCCGCAAGGAGCCCGGCGTATAGAGCCCGGCCTGCGCGGGGCCATAGCTCAGTTGGGAGAGCGCCTGAATGGCATTCAGGAGGTCAGGGGTTCGACTCCCCTTGGCTCCACCAGCGCCGCCAGCCGAACCGATACCGACCGGACCCGCCGCGAGGCGTGTTTTCTTTGCCGGTCGGCCACCCCACGTGCTGCGCGGCAATCAGACGAGGTAGGACATGGCGAAGGAAACGGGGCGGGCGCTGCTGGTCGGCGCGTCGCGCGGGCTGGGCGCCGGGCTTGTGTCGGCGCTGTCGGCACGCGGCTGGGACGTCACCGCGACGGTACGCGACCCGAAGCGCGGCGCGCCCGAGGGGGCCGCGTCGGTCGAACGGGTGGATATCGACGAGCCGGCGCAGATCGAGGCGCTGCATGGCCGTCTCGCGGACGCGCGCTTCGACCTGATCTTCGTCGTCGCGGGCGTCAGCACGGCTGATCCGACGACGCCGATCCACCGGGAATCCCTCAGCGAGGCGCTGCGCCTGTATCGCACCAACGCGATCAGCCCGATCGTGTTCGCCGAGGCTTTTGCCGACCGTCTCGCCCCCGGCGGGATGGTGGCGCTGATGAGCTCCACCCTCGGCAGCATCGGCCGCAACACCGATGGCGGCTATGACGCCTATCGCGCGAGCAAGGCGGCGCTGAACATGCTCGCCCGGTCCTTCGCCGCCCGGCACAAGGGTATCGGCGTGCTGATCATGCATCCGGGATGGGTGCGCACCGACATGGGGGGTCCGCAGGCGCCGCTCGACGTGGAGACCAGCACGAACGCGATGGCCGAGGCGATCGCGGCCCGTCGAGGGCTTCAGGGCGTGGCGTTCGTCGACTGGGAGAACAAGGAAATCCCCTGGTAGCAGGGCGTCCGGCGCGGCGCGCTTGACACCTGCCGGCGTGCGGGTCGCCCCGCACGCCGCGCGGGCGACTATGCCGCCGGGATCGTGCGGGCGATGCCCGGCTCCTCGGCGAAGGCGACTTCCCAGGCTGTGAGCTTGGGGTGACCCTCCCGCCAGGTGTCGGCGGCGAAGCGCAGATCGAGATAGCCCAGCGCGCAGGCCACGGCGATGCTGCCGATATCGGCCGCGCGGTGCGGCGGATCGGCTTCCAGCACGTCGAGCGCGCGCTCCACCGCCGCCTTGTGGCGCGCCATCAGCGCGTCGCGCGCGTCCTCGCGCGGGCGGCCCATCTCCATGCGACGCCCGACCGCGGCATCCATGATGCCGTCCGCCAAAGCCTGGAACTTCAGGGCCCGCCAACGCTGCGCCCCGTGCGACGGAAACAGCGGCAGCGCGTCGCCGACCGTATCGAGGTACTCGCAGATCACCGGGCTGTCGAACAGCGAAAGCCCGTCGTCCGTCACCAGGCACGGGATGCGCGACAGCGGATTGACCGCGAGCAATTGCGGCGGGGAGACATGCGGATCGGTGCGCAGCAACTCGATCTGCCCGTCGATGCCGCGGGTGATCGCGCACGCGACGACCTTGCGGGCATAGGGGCTGGTCGGCGAGTGAAACAGTTTCATCGCATCATCCTTGTGTGAGGCGGTGTGTGAGGCGGTCCGGCAGCGGCGACCGGCGCGCGGCGGTGCGTTCGGGGCGCCGGATCAGAAACGGTCCTTGCGCGCGCGCAGTTCGCCG
>NZ_BANB01000290.1 GCF_000964365.1 Acidisphaera rubrifaciens HS-AP3
CCACGCGCCCGGCGCGTCCTCGTGGATGCGCACCGTGCCGACCACCTGATCCTGCAACACGCCGAGCGAGGAGACGGCGGCGAGCGGGATCGCATCCGCGTCGCGCGCATCCGCGTCGTCGCCGTCGAACAGCCCCTGCTCGTCGCAGAACACAGCGCGGCGCAGCGCGCGGCAGCCGGCGATCTCCCACCGTTCGGCGGCGATGCGCACGCGGAACTCGGCCGGCAGGAACCGCTCCGGCGGCAGGATCATCATGGCGCCGCCTCCTCGAACGCCGACAGCGCCGAACACGCGCCGCAGCGCCCGCACCCGGCCTTGATCTCCGCCGAACGCAGCCCGCCCGCGCGCAGCATCCGGCCGAGCGGCCCCAGGATCGCGCGCATGAACGCCGCGTCCGGCGCCGGATGCGCCGCGAGCGGCGTGCCGCCCACCGGCACGAACGGCACCACGAAGGGATAGACGCCGAGGCCGACGAGCCGCTCGCAGCACGCGAGGATCGCCTCCGTCGTGTCGCCGAGACCCGCGAGGATGTACGTGCTCACCTGCCCACGCCCGAACACCGGCACGGCGGCGGCGAAGGCGTCGTAGTAGCGGTCCATCGACACCGTCGCCTTTCCGGGCATGATGCGCGCCCGCACGTCCGGCGTGACGGCTTCCAGATGCATGCCGAGGCTGTCGATGCCGGCGGCGTGCATGCGGCGGAACCACGCATGGTCGCGCGGCGGCTCGCACTGGCCCTGGATCGGCAGGTCGATCGCCGCCTTGATCGCGAACGCGCTCTCGCACAGCACCGCCGCACCCCGGTCGATCACGTTCGGCGTGCCGGTGGTCAGCACCATGTGCTTCACGCCGTCGAGCAGCACCGCCATGCGCGCGACCTCGGCCAACTGCTGCGGCGTCTTGTGCGCGACCGTGCGCCCCTCCGCCAGCGACTGCCCGATGGCGCAGAACTGGCAGGACGTCGCGCGGTCGGCATAGCGGATGCAGGTCTGCAGCACCGTCGTCGCCAGCACGTCGCGCCCGTGCAGGGTCGCGATCTTCCAGTACGGCACCCCGTCCAGCGTCTGCAAAGCATAGAAGCGCGGCGTGCGGGGAAACGCCACGCGCCCGACCGGCCGCCCGTCGCGCAGCACCACGCTCTCCCCGTCCGGCCCGGCGGGGCCCGCGGTGAAGGGCGAGGCGGCGGCGTCGTTAAACACCGGCACCATCACGGTGCGGCCGCCGATCGTCACCGCCTTGTGGTCGGTCGGACCGGCGCCGCCGCGACGCGCCGGCACGCCGGCGGCGGGATCAGCCAGACGCAGCCCGTAGGACTGCAAATCCGTGATCAGCGTCCGGTCGTCCGGCGTCGGGCTCGGCTCGCTCTGGCTCATCACTCGTGTCCTTGGCGGAAGAGAAGCGCGCGATGTCGTGCGGGGCGTCATCGACGACGAGGGACAGCAGCTCGGGCCGCGCGTAATGGCCGACGCTGTCCATCATCCGCTTGCGCTTGACGATCAGCGACATGTCGAGGTCGGCGATCACCATGCCCTCGCCCTCGCGCAGCGGCGGTGCAAGATGCGCGCCCTCGGGCGAGACGATCGCCGTGCAGCAGCCGCCGCGCAGCGCGCGGTGCATCGCCGGGTCGGGCGCGATGGCGGCGCGCTGCGCGTCGGTCAGCCAGCCGGTGGCGTTGACGACGAAGCAGCCGGACTCCAGCGCGTGATGGCGGATCGTCACCTCCATCTGGTCGGCGAAGATCGGCCCGACCATGGAGCCGGGGAACTGCGCCAGATGGATTTCCTCGTGCTGCGCCATCAGGGCGGCGCGCGCGAGCGGGTTGTAGTGCTCCCAGCACGCGAGCGCGCCGATGCGGCCGAGCGCGGTGTCCACCACGCGCAGCCCGCGCCCGTCGCCCTGGCCCCAGATCATGCGCTCGTGAAACGTCGGCGTGATCTTGCGCCGGTGCAGCACGATACGCCCCTCGGCGTCGAACAGCAGCTGCGCGTTGTACAGCGAGCCGTGGTCGCGCTCGTTGACGCCGAGCAGGACATGCACGCCGTGCCGGCGCGCGGCCGCGCCCACCGCGTCCGTCGCCGGGCCCGGCACGCTCGGCGAATCCTCGTACAGCTTCATGTGCCTGGCGCCGATCGAGACCGGCGGATGCACGAACGAGAAATACGGGTAGTACGGGACGAAGGTTTCGGGGAAGACGAGCAGCTCCGCCCCCTTCCCCGCCGCCTCGGCGATGGCGGCGCAGACGCGCTCCACCGTGCCGTCGGCGCTGTCGAGCACCGGAGCCAGCTGGATCGCGGCCGCGCGCACCGTGCGTGGCATCAGCGTCGCCCCTCGGCGTCGCCCCTTACAGCGTCCACGTGTGGATCATGAAGCTGTTGTCGCGGCGGTGCAGGAGGATGAGGTCGAGCACGTCGAGCGGGTTGATCGGCCGTATGCCGGGCACCAGCGCGCCCTCGCCGTGGCCGTACAGTGCCTGCAAGGCGAAGCGGCAGGCATAGACCTTGCCGCCCTCGTCCATGAACTTCGTCAGCTGCTTGGCGAAGTTGCCGTGGCCGGGGAACGCCTCGTCGCCAAGGCGGGGGAACCCGCGCTGCAGCCCGAGCGTCACGCCCGGCCCGTACAGCAGGATCGTCGTCTCGAACCCTTTCCGTTGCAGCCGTGTCGCCTGCAACATGTTCACGAGGCCGATCGACCCCTCGAACGCGACGGTATGAAACGTCACCAGCGCCTTCTCGCCCGGCGCGGCCTTCACGTCCTCGAAAACTTTTTCCTCGTAGTCGACGAGGTAGTCGCCGGTCTTGTTGGGCTCCCTGGTCACGGCGGGCATGGGCTGGCTCCTGGCTGGCTGCGGGGCTGGGATGCGGGATCGCGTCTCGCCTCGACAGACAGCAACCGGTGTGCCAGGGGCCGCGCCTGCCGGTCTGCATACGTTCCGGGCAGGATGGCCATACACCGACGCGATCAATCCATACGCGCCGGTCGTAACGATCCATACAAAGCTGACGGAGCGGGCGAACGGTATGCGGGTATGTCGGTATTGATTATTATATGAGCTTTGTCTGCTTAATTTGATATCAATATGCCCGTATCACGGCGCTACCGAGTATCGCTCAAACGACGTCCGCAAAGAAAGACGGCATCGGCGCCCGTAACGCTTCCGTGATCGCCTCCAGCGCGGCGCGCAGCCGGTAATGGTCGGACGCGGCGCCCAGCGCCACCCGCACCGCATGCGGCGGCTTGCCGCTGAGGTGAAACGCCTCGCTCGGCACCAGCGCGAGGCCGCGGTCGCGCGCATGCGCCACGAACTCCGCCCGGCCCCAATGCGCCGGCAGCCGCAGCCACAGATGCAGCCCGTCGGGGTGCGCGGTCAGCAGGTCCGCCGGCAGCACCGCCCGCGCCAGCGCCTGCC
>NZ_BANB01000289.1 GCF_000964365.1 Acidisphaera rubrifaciens HS-AP3
TACGATCCAGACTGATCGGCTACCGCTCTAGGTCAGATGAGCTTGTAGACACATGTTAATCGCGATGCCAATTCGTTCCTGCCCTGTTCTGTTCGGATGCAGCAACAACGGAAGCGCGGGGTCGACATCCCGATCGCAATACAGTCGCGCATCCGGCCGCCCTTTCGCGAGCAATACATTGCCAACGTCTAAATAATCGACTTTCGTCCCGCTCCAGTTGCGTGACGCGAGCGCCGCGTTGACCGCTTTGCTTTGCCGCGACACCCAGCCGCTGACGCGGCTCGGTAGCAGTCCCAAAACTAGCACACGTGCGTCCGGCACGCGATGGTTGAGTTCGACAAGAATCGCGTCGATCCCCGCCACCACCGACGGCGCGCTGTGGCCGTGCAACAGGATGTCGTTGACGCCGATCAGCAGCACCACCGCGCGCGGCGCCAGCCCGTCCAGCTCGCCGTCGCGCAGCCGCCACAGCAGGTTGCCCGTCGCGTCGCCCGCGTAGCCGAGGTTCAGCGCCCCGTGCGGCGCGAACAGCCGGTTCCAGACCGGCGCGAAATCGGCCCAGTCGGGCGGTCCCGCCAATTCCCAGTTCTGCGTGATGGAGTCGCCGAGGAACACCAGCCCGAGCGCGCGCCCCCGCCAGGACGCTGCCTCCGCCCGCTTGGCTGCCAGACGTTGCAGCCACGCCGCATCGTCCGCCCGCTTCGCCTGCGCCCGGCGATCCGCGCTCGCATCGAACCGGCCCCTGAGATACAGAAGCACACGAAACCAAAACCATCGCATGGCCCGCACGCACCTCCCGTCCGCCCCGTGGTCGTCGCATCCCTGGCCGGCCGCGCCATCCCGTCGCCGGCCGGCATGACGCGCCTCGACCTCGCCGGCGCGCCGCCCTTCCTGCAAGCCCTGCTCGATGCCGAGGATCTGCCGGGCGTCGTGCTCGGCCACGCCGCGGCGCGGCCGGATACGCCGTTCCTCGTGCTGGAACGCGAGGGCCAGCCCGCCGCGACGGTCACCTACGCGACGCTCGCGGCCCGCGCGCAGGGGTATGCGGCCGCGTTCGACGCCCGAGGCCTGACGCCCGGCAGCCTCGTCGCCCTGCTGCTCGTCGCGCATCCCGATCTGGCGCCGGCGTTTCTCGGCGCCATGATGGCGGGGCTGATTCCGTCGCTGTTCCCGCCGATGTCCCCGCGCATCGACCCTGCCGTGTTCTGGCCGGCGCAGCGCGGCGTGCTGCTTGGCATCGACCCGGCGCTGATCGTGACCGACGCGCGCCACGCGGCGGAGCTGCGCCGCTTTCTGCCGGAGCTCGCGACGCCGATCGTCGATGTCGACGACGGACCGGGCGAGGGCTGCCTGCCCGCGCCGCGCGCGGCACCCGACGGCATCGCCTTCCTCCAGCACAGCTCCGGCACGACAGGTGCCAAAAAGGGGGTCATCCTCGGCCACCGCGCCGTGCTTGATTTCACCGCCGCCCTCGCGACGGCGCTGCGCGCCCGGCCCGACGACGTGATCGTCTCGTGGCTGCCGCTCTACCACGACATGGGGCTGATCGGCTGCCTCGTGCTGCCCATGCTGCTCGGACTGACGATCGTGCAGCTTGATCCGTTCGAGTGGGTGACCCGCCCGGTCAGCCTGTTGCAGGCGATCGAGCGACACCGCGCGACCCTGTGCTGGATGCCCAATTTCGCCTTCCACCACCTCATCCGCACGCTGCCGGCCGAGGCCCGCCACGACCTGTCGTCGATGCGCGCCTTCATCGACTGCTCCGAGCCGTGCAAGCCGGAGACGCTCGCCCTGTTCCGCGACCGCTTCGCCGCGAGCGGCCTCGGCGCGCACGCGTTGCAGGTCAGCTACGGCATGGCGGAGAACGTGTTCATCGCGACGCAGACCGACATGACCGCCGATCCGCGCGTCGTCACCGCCGACCGCGAGGCCTATGCCACGGAGCGGGCGATCCGCGACGCCGCCCCCGACGCCCCGGCGCTGTCCTTCCTCGGGGTAGGCGCGCCGATACCGGGCACCCGCATCCGCATCCTCGGCGACGACGGCGCGACCCTCGGGGACCGGCGCGTGGGACAGATCGCGGTCGCCAGCCCCTATCTGTTCGGCGGGTATTTCCGCCGCCCGCGCCCGGACACGCTGACGGACGACGGCTGGTACCTCACCGGCGATCTCGGCTTCACGCTCGACGGCGAGGTTTTTGTCTGCGGCCGGATGGACGACCTGCTGATCGTCAACGGGCGCAACATCTATGCCCACGACGTCGAATACCTCATCAACCGCGAGACGGCGGTCAAGCCCGGTCGCTGCGTCGCGGTCGGGCCGTTCAACCCGCGCGCCGGCAGCCAGGCGCTCGTCGTCATCGCGGAGTCCGAGGACACGGACGAGACGGCGCGACAGGCGCTGCGCCGGCAGATACGCACCCTCGTGCAGGCGGGGTTCGGCGTCACGGCGCACGACGTGCGCGTCGTCGCCACGGGCTGGCTGGTCAAGACCACGAGCGGCAAGATCAGCCGCGAGGCGAATCTGCGCCGCTATGCCGAGGACGCGGCGGCGGGCTGAACCCGCGCCTTCATGTCGGGCGCCTGCTCAGGCCGCGGGCGCGCACAGCGCGGCGAGGTCGGCGCCGGTGTGGATGCCGTCCACCTGCGCGCGGCTGACGGCGACACCGAATCGCGTCTCGATCGCGAGGACGACGCCGGCGAGCGCCACGGAATCCCAGCCGGGAATGTCGTCGAGTTGCGTCGCCGGCGTCAGCGCGACCGGCGGCGTCGCCAGTTCCTCGCCGATCAGCGCGCCAAGCGTTGCGTAGAGTTCCGACATCCTGACCCCTTGACCCGAACCAGCGCTTTCGAACACGCCGTGTCGCCGCGCGCCCGCGTGGTCAGGCCGCCGCGACCTGCGCCCCATGGCGGCGGGCGTGCCACAAGGCATAGCACCGCCGGCACAGATCGAGCCAGACCGGGGACGGCGGGCTGGCGGCGTTGTCGTAGCGGCTGAGCCGGTCGATATAGCCCCGGTACAGGTCATCCCCCACGGGCTCGACGGTGCCGGGCGGATGGGCCGCGTCGCTCAGCGATACCACCAGCAGCGCGTTGCGTCCGTGCCGCTGCAGCGCGCGGTGCAGGGCCGCGACAAACCCCGGGTCGGCGCCGTCGTTACGCTTGTAGACGAAGATGCGTCGCGCGGTCGCCAGATCCTCGAGCAGCAGACGGTGCAGCAGCGACAGCTTCTTGATCTCGCGTCCGATCAGCCGCTCCACCGGCATGCTGCCTTCCAGCACGCGGGTATGCATATCGAGCGTGTAGCGCCGCAGATGCAGGATGTACTCGCGCAGCGTCCCGTTGGCGTGGATGTCGAAGTCGAGATATCCGGGGTCGGCGATGCAGGCGAAATCCTCCTCGAACGCCCGCAGCAGCCCGGCCGGCTCGCTGCCGGCGAAGCGCAGCAGGTCGGATGGCTCCGCCCCGGCGGCGCGCTGCGCCATGCCGAACTCGCAGTTATCGCCGATGCTCGCGAACTGCATCAGCAGCTGCGTGTCGTCGAGCGCGTCCGGCACCGGGGGCGGCGGTCCCGCCGGGGCCGCCCGCACGGTCGCCGGACGGGCCGCCGGTCCGTCGCGCAGCAGCGCGAGCGACAGCACGCCGATCGAATAGCCCGCGCTGTCGGACGAGGACGACACCATGTTCGGCTGCACGATGTCCGGATGCTCGAAGCCGATCTCCAGCGACGGCGCGAGGTCGAGCGTCGCTGCGTCGATGCGGCCCAGTACGACCGTGCGCCGCGACGGGCGCATCAGCCGCAGGGTGCGGCCGTTGGCGAGCACGCGCAGCGTCTGCTGCGGCAGCACGGCCGGCATCACGTATGGGTCGACCACGGCCGCGAGCAGCACGCCATCCTCGCCCGGCGGGCGCGGCAGGATCACCCGGCTGCGACGCCCACGTGCCCAGCGCCGCCCCTCGCTCGGCGCCTCCCACCCCGCGAGCAGCCCCGACGGATCGCCGCCCGGATCGCCGAAATCAAGCCGCAGCAGCGTTTCATAGGGCATCGGTCGAGGTCCAAGGGCTGCCGGTGGTGGGCCGTCGATGAGGCGGGCGGTCGCGGACCCTACCGGCAGGACGTTAACGGATCGACCAGCCTAGCGGCCGCGGCGCCGCTCTCCTAGCGGGTGCCGAGCAGGGTGTAGAACGGCCACATGTGGTCGGGCATGAACCGTTGCGTATGCTGGCTGCCGACCACGGACCGGAAGCCGAGGATGCGCAGGAACTCCCGCGCCAGCCCCTCGGGCACGTACCACCATGAATCGAGCGGGCCGTGATTCTCCGCCCGCGGCATGAAATGCATGCTCAGCCGGTCAGTTTGCGGCGGGTTGGGGCCGAGGAAATGCGACTCCGCGATGTCCGTCACCACGATCTGCGCATGCGACCGGGCCGCGGCCCGCGTCAGCGCGAGGAACGGGTCGCGCAGATGCAGCAGCACGCTGTTGATGGTCACGACGTCGAAGGTCTGCGCCAGCCGGTCGAGCTGATAGACGTTGCCATAGACCACGTTTGCCCGCGCGCCGAGGCGGTTGCGGGTGAACCACCAGGAATTGTTGATCTGGCGCATCACCGCCTTGCGCGAGTCGATGGCGGCCTGCCGGTCGAGCCCGGCGAAGGGGACGATGTCCCATTCCTGGTTCTCGTTGAGGTCGAACGACGTGACCGTGGCCCCCTGCCGCTCCATCCAGAACGTGAGGTAGCCGCTCGCGGGGCCGATCTCCAGCACGGTCTTGCCGCGCAGGTCGATGCCGCCGAGATAGGCGGTCTCGCCGCCGCGCAGATCCCATTGGCCGCCGACGTCGCCGTGCCCCGGGATGTTCATGCAATGATAGAAATAGCAGTCCGACGCATGCTCCACATGCCGGTAGGGCGCCGGC
>NZ_BANB01000288.1 GCF_000964365.1 Acidisphaera rubrifaciens HS-AP3
GCCCCCGCCCGGCCCGCCGAAGGGCAGCGTCACCGGCCTGCCGCTGCCGCGCTACGCGGCGCTGCGTACCGATGACGTGAACATGCGCCGCGGTCCCGGCACGCGCTATCCGATCGAATGGGTCTATAAGCGTCGCGACCTGCCGGTGCAGATCGACCGCGAGTTCGAGGTGTGGCGGCTGGTGCAGGACTCGGACGGCGTGAAGGGCTGGGTGCATCAGGCGACCCTGGTCGGCCACCGCAGCTTCGTGGTGACCGGGGCGGCCGAGGCGACGATGCGCAGCCGGCCGGAAGACGACGCGGCGGCGATCGCCAAGCTCAAACCCGGCGTGGTCGGCCGCATACGGACCTGCGAGGCCGCCTCGGCATGGTGCGAGGTGCAGGTGGGCGACTATCGTGGCTATCTTCGCCGCGATGCGTTCTGGGGGACCGAGCCGCACGAGGCGGTCGGCGACTGAGGAGACGACCATGGAGGACGATCCGCGCCGCGCCCATCACGACATGGGCGGGGTGTCCCGGCTCGCATGCCGGGCGATCGACACCGGCCCGCACGCGCTGACCGACTTCGACAAGCGCGTGGACGCGCTGCGTCAGCTCCTCGGCGCCAAGGGCATCATGAGCGTCGACGAGCTGCGCCGCGGGATCGAGGCGATCGACGAGCCGACCTATCACCGCCTCGGCTACTACGAGCGCTGGATGCGCTCGATCGCGGACAACCTGCTGGCGCGGGGCGTGGTGACCGCCGACGAGCTGCGCGCGGCGCTCGGCGCCCCGGCCTCCGGAGCATGAGCACGCTCGGCCCCGGCGACCGGGTACGGGTCCGCGACGACTGGCCGGAGACCGGCGGGATGCCGGTGCATGTCCGGACCCCGCATTATGTCCGCGGCCAGGAGGGGACGGTGCTCCGCGCGCTCGGCGCGTTTCCCGATCCGGCCGATCTCGCCTTCGCGCGCCCGGCGGCGACGCGGGCGCTTTATCACGTGATCTTCGCGCAGCGCGCCCTCTGGCCCGACGGCCGCCCCGACGAGGAGGCGAGCGACGAGGTCCTGGTGGAGCTCTACGAACACTGGCTGGAGCGCGCGTGATGGACGGCATCGACGACATCCTGACGGCCGACGGCGCGCGTCTGTACGAGGCCGTGACGGCCCTGCTCGCCTGCCGCGGCCTGATCACCGCGGCGGAGATCGACGCCCGCGTGCGCGCGACCGACGCGGCGAGCCCGGCGCAGGGCGCGCGCATGGTCGCCCGCGCCTGGAGCGATCCCGCGTACCGCGTGCGCCTCCTCGGCGACGGGACGCGGGCGGCGGAGGAGATGGGCATACCGATGCGCGGCCTGCCGCCGCTCGGCGTGCTGGAGAACACCCCGCATCTGCATCACCTCGTCGTCTGCACGCTGTGCAGCTGCTACCCGCGCGCCGTGCTCGGCTATCCGCCGTTCTGGTTCAAATCCGCCGCCTATCGCGCCCGCGCCGTGCGCGACCCGCGCGGGACGATCGCCGAATGGCGCACGACGCTGCCGGCGGGGACGCATATCCGCGTCGTGGACAGCACGGCGGACTATCGCTGGATGGTGCTGCCGCTGCGCCCCGACGACACCGAGGACTGGGACGAGGCACGCCTCGCCGCGATCGTGCGCGACACCGACATGATCGGCGTGACGGTGCCGACCGCCTGAGGCGGCCGGACATGGCCCCGGTCATGGCCCCGGACATGGCGCCGGTCATCCCCGATGACGGACGGTGCCGCTGCGCCTGGGCGAACGCCGATCCGCTCAGCCGCGCCTATCACGACGACGAATGGGGCGTGCCGGAGCGCGACCCGCGCGCGCTGTGGGAGATGCTGATGCTGGAAGGATTCCAGGCGGGCCTTTCCTGGATCACCATCCTGCGCAAGCGGCCGGCGTTCCGCGCGGCCTTCGCCGGCTTCGACCCGGACGCCGTCGCCGCGTTCGGACCCGACGACGTGGAGCGGCTGATGCAGGATGCCGGCATCGTGCGCGCCCGCGCCAAGATCGAGGCGACGATCGGCAACGCCCGCGCCTATGTGGCGATGCGCGCCGCCGGCGAGGATTTCGCCGCCTTCGCCTGGGCGCATGTGGACGGCGCGCCGATCCGCACCCGCCGCCCCGCCGGGGAGCGGCCGGTCGCGCATACGCCGCTTGCCGCGACCGTGTCGAAGGCGCTCAGGTCACGCGGCTTCCGCTTCGTCGGCCCCACCACCGTCTATGCATGGATGCAGGCGACCGGGCTGGTCGATGACCACGATGCCGGCTGCTTCCGCGCCGACGCGACGGCGGCGGCGAAGGCCCCTCAGGCCGCCTTGTCCCAGGCGGGCGCGAAGGGCGGGTTGACGCAGCGCTGATCCTTGGGAAGGGCGGCGATGACGCGGCGGTCCTCGTCGTCGAGACGCACCGCGAGCGCGCCCAGATTGGCGCGCTGGCCCTCCGGCCGGCTCGATTTCGGTATGGCGGCCACCCCGTCCTGCTCCAGCAGCCAGGCGAGCGCCACCTGCGCCGGGGAGGCGTCGTGGCGGCGCGCGATGGCGGACAGCGCCGGATGTTCGGCAAGCCGCCCCTGCGCCAGCGGGCAATAGGCGGTCAGGGCGATGCCGCGACCGCGCATGTAGTCGCGCAGCACGGTCTGGCCCAATAGGACATGGTACTCGACCTGGTTGGCGGCGATCGGCGCGCCGACCGTCTCGACCGCCTCGCGCAGCAGCGCGAGCGGAAAGTTGCACACGCCGATCGCGCGGGTGCGGCCCGCCTCGCGCAGCGCCATCAGCGTCTCGACGCTCGCGCGCATGTCCATGCCGCGTGCCGGCCAGTGGATCATGTACAGATCCACGTGATCGAGGCCGAGCTTGCGGAGGCTGTCGTCGCAGGCGCGGCGCATCGCGTCGGGCGCGAGATTTTCCCACCATACCTTGGTGGTGACGTGCACCTCGTGCCGCGGCACGCCCGCGGCCCGCAGCGCGGCGCCCACGGCTTCCTCGTTGCCGTACATCTGCGCCGTGTCGATGTGGCGATAGCCGAGCGCGAGCGCACTCTCGACCGCCGACTGGCACACCGCGCCCTGCATGCGGAAGGTGCCGAGGCCGAGGCGCGGCATGCGCAGCCCGCCGGTCGTGATCGCGTCCATCAGTCCCTCCGTCCAAAATCGACGACGGCGGCGAACCCGTCTTCCGTGCCGAATACGAGCCGCGCGCCGTCCGCCGACCACGCCAGGGCGGAGACCGGCCTGCGCCCCGGCGGGGCGACGGGCAGGATGCGGCTGCTGCCGATGTCGGCAAGCACCACCATCCCGTCGGAGAACCCGGCCGCGACCATGTCGGTCTGCGTATGCGCCGCGACCTGCGTGCACAGGACGTTGTCGCCGCCGGCGAGTTCCGTCGGCGCCTTGCCGGTCGGGCCGCCACCGAAGAACGGCCACAGCACGACACTCTCCGCCCCGCTGGTCGCCAGCCACTTGCCATTGCGCGTGAACGACATCGACCGGGTCTTGGACGGGTAGCCGCTCATGCGCATGTGCGCGTCTTCCGACAGCCGCCAGCCATGCAGCGCGTTCTCCTGCATCGCGGTCACGACGCAGTCGCCATCGGGGCTGAGGGCGATGCCGATATGGCTGCCCTTCCACTCCAGACGGCGCGGACTGTCGGTCTTGGCCGCGACGAACCACAGGCTCGCGCCGTTGTAATGCGCGACCGCGATCCGCTTGCCGCGCGCGTCGAAACAGACGCCGCCGACGCTCGACGGATGCTCCAGCGTCTTCAGCGCGCGCCCCTCGCCGTCGACAACGTGGACCGCCTTGCCCATGCCGGCGGCGACCACGACGCGGCCGCGATCGTCGGCATGGGTCGCGACATGCTCGACCCAGCCGCGGCCGAGACGCGCCAGTTCCGTCGCCTCGCCCTCCGGCGTGACGCGGGCGAGACGCCCGTCCTCGCCGCCGGTGACGAAGAAGCGTCCGGCGGATGCGAAGGCGAGCAGCCCGCCGTCATGCGCCTCCACCCGCGGCCATGCCTCGCCCGTCGCGAGATGCAGCGACCCGTCGGCAAGTGCGAAGGCCGGCGTGCCGGCGGCGAAGCCCGCGCCCACGACGTAGTCGCCGAGGTCGCGCGTGGTGCCGCGCCGTTCGAGCGCGTAGCCCGGCGCGGCGGTCGCCCCGCTCACGTCGCCTGACAGGATTCGAAGCCGCGGCGCAGCTGCGGGCGGTTGAGGTCGCGGCCGATGAAGACGATCCGGCTGCGGCGGGGATCGCCGTCCTTCCACGGGCCGATGAAGCCGCCGTCGGCGATCATGTGCACCGCCTGGAAGGCGAACCGCCGGTCCTCGTTGGCATAGGCGAGGATGCCCTTGGTGCGCAGCAGGTCCTGCCCCTTGGTGGCCAGCAGGCCGGAGATCCAGGCATTGAACTTCTCGGGATCGAGCGGACGCTCCACCTCGAAGCTCATGCTGCTGACGTCCTCGTTGTGCTCGTGCGAGTCGTCTTCGAGAAAGTCCGGCCGCGCCGCGAGCACGCGATCGAGGTCGAAGGCGCCGCGGTCGAGCAACTCGGCGATCGGCACGCCGCCGCGCTCGGCCCGGTGGATCGTGGCGAAGCGGTTGATCTCGCGTATCCGCGCCTCGACCGCCGCGAGTTCATCGGGCGTCACGAGGTCGGTCTTGTTCAGCACGATCACGTCGGCGAAGGCGATCTGATCGGCCGCCTCGTGGCTGTCGGCCAGCCGCTGCGGCAGGTGCTTGGCATCGACCACGGTAACGATCGCATCGAGCCGTGTCTTGGCCTTGACGTCCTCGTCCACGAAGAAGGTCTGCGCCACCGGCGCCGGGTTCGCGAGCCCGGTCGTCTCGATGATGATGCCGTCGAACCGCCCCCGCCTGCGCAACAGCCCGCCCAGGATGCGGATCAGGTCGCCGCGCACCGTACAGCAGACGCAGCCATTGTTCATCTCGAACACTTCCTCGTCGGTGTCCACGACGAGGTCGTTGTCGACGCCCAGCTCCCCGAACTCGTTGATCACCACGGCATATTTGCGGCCGTGATTCTCGCTCAGGATGCGGTTCAGCAAGGTCGTCTTGCCGGCTCCCAGATAGCCGGTCAGCACCGTCACCGGCACCGTCTCGTTGGTCTGCGCTTCGGCCATGTCGTCTCGGCCTCCTCTGCCTCGGCCGCTGATATAGGCCGCTAGGGGCGGCCGGACCACCGGTCGAGAAGATCGGCGCGTATGTCGGTCAGCCGCGCCCGCGCCGCCGGCGCCCCGAAACCCCCGGCGCGCACGATGCCGGCCATCGCCCGCGCGGCCC
>NZ_BANB01000287.1 GCF_000964365.1 Acidisphaera rubrifaciens HS-AP3
GCCGGCGCCGCGTGGCCGGTCAGCACGACGAACCGCTCGACGCCGAACCGTTGCAGTTCACGCATCGGCCAGAACAGGAACGGCTGGCCCCCCACGTCCAGCACCGGCTTCGCCGTCGCGTCCGTCAGCGCGCCGAGCCGGCTGCCGCGGCCGCCGGCCAGGATCACCGCCTGGCGGATCGTCACGCGCTGCTCGGTCCCGGTCATCGGCGCCCCGTCGCTGTCATGCGCGACTGATCCGGGCCGCGCCCTCTGCCGTCAAGCCGGCGCCGGCTTGCCCGCCATCCCACCCGGTGGTAGCGCAGGGAGACGGTGCCGGTGGGCCATCGGCACCACACCAAGAACGAGGGAGGGACAACGTGGCCGGAACCTACAAGGGCGCCTGCTTCTGCGGTGCCGTGGAGATCGAGGTGACGGGGGCGCCCGTCGCCATGGGCTACTGCCATTGCGAATCCTGCCGGTCGTGGTCGGCATCCCCGCTCAATGCCTTCTCGTTGTGGAGCCCCGACGCGCTCAAGGTCACCCGTGGCGCGGAGAACATCGGCGAGTATCACAAGACGGAGATGAGCCACCGGCAGTTCTGCAAGACCTGCGGCGGCCACCTGTTCACCCAGCATCCGCCGCTGAACATGGTCGATGTCTATGCCGCCACGATCCCGACGCTGAAGTTCGAGCCGGCGGTGCACGTCTTCTATTCGGAGAAGGTCCTGCCCGTGCGCGACGGGTTGCCGAAGATGAAGGACTTCCCGTCCGAGTTCGGTGGCTCCGGCGAGACCCTGCCGGAGTAGGGTAGGCACCGGTCCCGATCGGCCGCAGCGATCGGCCGCAGGGAAGACCAGGAGGATTGGGCGGAGGGGATGCGATGACCGATGAAACCTTCCGCCCGCCGCTGCCCGGCACGCAGCCGGACTATGCCCACGCGCCCTATCGCAGCACCCATGCCCGCGCCCCGTCGCAGGCGCTCGTGGCGCTGCCGGCGACCGTGACGGAGGCCACCGGCCCGCGGTTTGCCCCGACGCACTTTCCGCCGATGGCCGACTTCACCGCGACCGGGCGCACGCCGCCGATGGGCGAGCGCATCATCGTCGCCGGCACCGTCACCGACGAGGACGGGCGCCCCGTTGCCGGCACCATGGTCGAAATCTGGCAGGCGAACGCGGCGGGACGCTACAACCATCCGGGCGATACGCATGACGCGCCGCTCGATCCGGCGTTCCGCGGCGAGGGCCGCGTCTTCACCGACGCCGAGGGCGCCTATCGCTTCGTGACCATCCGCCCCGGCGCCTATCCGTGGGGCAACCATCCGAACGCGTGGCGGCCGAGCCATATCCATTTCTCGCTGTTCGGGAGCGCCTTCGCGCAGCGTCTGATCACCCAGATGTATTTTCCCGGCGACCCGCTGCTCGACCTCGATCCGATCTATCACGCGGTGCCGGATGCGGCGGCGCGGGCGCGGCTGGTCTCGCGGTTCGACATCGGGCTGACGCAGGAGGGCTACGCCCTCGGCTACCGGTTCGACATCGTGCTGCGCGGGCGGCTGGCGACGCCGATGGAGGCGTGACGATGCGCCCGGCGACGGCCAGCCAGACGATCGGCCCGTACTGGCATCTGATCGAACATCCGGAGATGTCGGATCTGCTGCGCTTCGGCGCGCTGGGCACGCCGCTCGTGCTGCACGGGCGCGTCACCGACGGGGCCGGCGCGCCGGTCACCGATGCGGCGGTCGAGCTGTGGCAGAGCGATCCGCCGGCCGATGCGCGCTTTCCCGGTTTCGGCCGCTGCCGCACCGATGCCGATGGCGGCTGGCGCTTCACCACGCTGCGCCCCGGCCCGGTGCGCGGGCGCGGCAACGCGACGCAGGCGCCGCACGTGCTGCTCGCGATCATGGCGCGCGGGCTGCTGCGCCCGCTGTTCACCCGCGCCTATTTCGCGGGCGAGGCGCTCAACGACCACGATCCGCTGCTGTGCGCGATCGATCCGCCGGCGCGGCGCGCGACCCTGATCGCGCAGCCGGACGGCGCGGCCTGGCGGCTCGACATCCGTCTGCAGGGCGCGGACGAGACGGTGTTCCTCGATCTCTAGAAGACAAGGCAATGGCATGACGGACGCGCACCCCCCCATCGCGACCGTGGCGGTGGTCGGCACCGGCCTGATCGGCGCGAGCTGGGCGGCCTGCTTCCTCGCCGCGGGGCTCGACGTGCGGGCCCACGACCCGGCGCCGGAGGCCGAGGCGCGGTTGCGGGCGACCATCGCCGCCTACTGGCCGACGCTGGAACAGATCGGGCTGCGTCCCGGTGCCTCGCCCGAGCGGCTGCGCTGGGAGGCGAGCATCGAGGAGGCGGTGGCGTCGGCGGATTTCGTGCAGGAGAGCGGACCGGAGCGGGCCGATCTCAAGGCCGCGATGTATCGCCGCATGGACGCCGCGACACCGGCGCACGTCGTGATCGCCTCCTCCTCGTCCTTCATGATGCCGAGCGTGCTCCAAGCGCCGTGCCACGCGCACCCCGAACGGGTGCTGCTCGGCCACCCGTTCAATCCCCCGCACCTGATCCCGCTGGTCGAAGTGTGCGGCGGGACGGGCACGGAGCCGGCGGCGGTCGACACGGCGCTGCGGTTCTATGCGGATATCGGCAAGAAGCCGATCCGGCTGAAGCGCGAGATCACCGGCCACGTCTCGAACCGGCTGCAGGCGGCGCTGTGGCAGGAGGCGATGCATCTGCTCGAACAGGGCGTGGCCGACCTCGCGGACATCGACGCGGCCATTTCGCACGGGCCCGGCCTGCGCTGGGCGCTGCTGGGGCCGTTCATGAACCTGCATCTGTCGGGCGGCGCGGGCGGCATGCGCTACATGCTCGACCATCTCGGCCCGTCGATCGCGGCGATGTGGCGCGAGCAGGGGCAGGTGGAGATGTCGCCCGAACTGATCGCGCAGACCGTCGCCGGCATCGACGACGCCCTCGCGGCGACCGACCCGGAGGCGATGCAGCGCGCGCGCGATGCGCTGCTGGTGCGTCTGGTGGCGCTGAAGGCCGCGACGGTGCTGCCGTAGGCGTCGTGCGACCGCCTATCCTGGCCGCGCTGCTCGCCGCCGCTCTCGGCGGTTGCGCGGCGTCGGCGTCCCACGGCGGGGCCGGGCGCTGCGAGGTGCGGGCGCTCGCGCATGTCCAGCTTGCGGACGAGCGCGGCTATCTCGCCGTGCCGGCCGCGATCGAGGACAAGCCGGTCACGATGCTGATCGACACCGGCTCGGACACGACCCTCGTCACGCCCTCGGCGGTGCGGACGCTCGGCCTCGGTCGCGACCCGCATGCGAGCACGACGATCAACGGCAACGACGGCAGCGTCACGAGCCGCAACGCGCTGCTGCAATCGTTCGGCGTCGGCGGCATGGAAATGCTGGACCAGAGCTACGCGGTGGCGCCGCTGCCCACCCTCGGCCTCGCCGGCTATCAGGCGGCGGGCCTGATCGGCGCCGACTGGCTCAGCCAGTTCGACGTCGATCTCGACGTGCCGGGGCGGCGCCTGACGCTCTACCGGGCGCAGGGATGCGGCGACGATCACGTGCCCTGGCCCGGCGCGCACGTGTCCGTGCCCGCGTTCCGCGCGGGGCGCGACCGGGTGATCGTGGATGCGACGCTGGATGGCACGCGCCTCCACGCCATGATCGACAGCGGCGCCAATCAATCGCTGGTGTCGCGGGCGGCGGCCGCGCGGGCCGGTGTCACCGTCGCGCGGATGGACCACGACCCGCGCGCGCGCACCAGCGGCATGGGGGGCGTCGTCGACGAAACCCGCGTGCATCGGTTCGCCACGCTCGACGTGGGCGGCGTCGTGTGGCGCGACCCGGCGCTCGTGGTGGGCGCGTTGTCGGCGTCCACCGGCGCCGACATGCTGCTCGGTCTCGACTGGCTGCGCAGCCACGAGATCTGGATCGACTACCGCGACCGGCGCGTCTTCATCCGCGCGGCTTCCGCCCCGGGCGGGTAGTCAGATGTCCAGCTGCCGCCCGAACTCGACATAGCGCCGGCGGGGCACCGCGAAGAGGTCGACCACGTGCAGAGCGTTGCGCAGCATGAACGCGAAGATGGCCCGCCGCCACGGCGCCATGCGCTTCTGGCCGCGCGGCAGCGCCACCACGTCGTCGCGTGCCGCGAAATACCGTGCCTCGCGCAGGTCGATGTCGCAGCCCTTTTCCCGGGCGGCGGCCAGCGCCGCCGGCAGGCTCGGCACCTCCATGAAGCCGAAATGCACGGTGATGTGCCAGAAGCGCTCGCCGATCTGTTCGACCTGCGTCCGCTCGTCATGCGGCACGCGCGGGATCTCCTCGAACACCACGGTCAGGGTGACCACCGTCTCGGGCAGCGTGCCGATGTCGCGCACATGGCGCGTCAGCATCGGCGGCACCGGCGCGGGCGAGCGGCTGAGGAAGACCGCGGTGCCCGGGCTGCGCGGCACGTGCCGCTCCGTCAGGCCGCGGGTGAAGGCATCGGGTTCGGCGATCAGCTCGGCCAGGCGCTCGCGCATCGCCTGCGTGCCGCGCCGCCATGTCGTCATCAGCAGGAAGATCACCGCGCCCAGCAACAACGGCACCCAGCCGCCATCGGCGACCTTCAGCATGTTGGCGGCGAAGAAGCCGAGATCGACGAACAGGAACACCAGCGCCGCCGGCGCCGCGGCGATGATCGGCCAACGCCAGCGGCCGCGCATGACGTCGTACAGCAGCGCCGTTGTCAGCAGCATCGTCGTCGAGACGGCGGCGCCATAGGCGCCCGCCAGCCGGTCGGAGCTGCCGAAGCCGACCGTGATGGCGATCGTGCCGGCCATCATCGCCCAGTTCACGAAGGGCACGTAGATCTGGCCATACTCCTGGTCCGAGGTCTGGCGGATGCGCAACCCGGGGAGCCAGCCCAGCTGCATCGCCTGCCGCGTGAGGGAGAACGCGCCGGTGATGATCGCCTGGCTGGCGATGATGGTCGCGACCGTCGCCAGCCCGACCAACGGATAGATCGACCATGACGGGGCGGCCTGGAAGAACGGATTGCCCTGCGCGTCCGGATGGTCGAGCAGATAGCCCGTCTGTCCGGCATAGCTGAGCAGCAGCGCCGGCAGCACGATCGCGAACCAGGAGAGGCGGATCGGGCGGCGCCCGACATGCCCCATGTCGGCATACATCGCCTCGCCGCCGGTGATGGCGAGGAACACGCCGCCCAGGATCGCGAGGCTGGCGAAGCCGTGCGCCGCGAGAAAGGTCGCGGCATGGCGCGGGTCCACCGCCGCCAGCACGGCCGGGTGCGCGATCAGGCCGGCAACGCCGATCAGCGCGATCACGATGAACCAGACCAGCATCACCGGCCCGAACGCCCGTCCGATGGCGGCCGTGCCCAGCGGCTGGGCCGCGAACAGCACCAGCAGGATCAGCACCGCGCCCGGCAGCACATAGGGTTTGAGCGCGCTGGTCGCGACGTTGACGCCCTCCAGCGCGCTCAGCACGGAGATCGACGGCGTGATGACCCCGTCGCCATAGATCAGCGCCGCGCCGAACAGGCCGCAGCCGACCAACAGGCCCCGCAGCCGCCCGGGTCCGAGCAGCGACATCAGCGCGAGGATGCCGCCCTCGCCATGGTTGTCGGCGCGCATGACGAAGACGCAGTACTTGATCGAGACGGTGACGATCAGCGTCCAGAACAGCAGCGACAGGATGCCGAGCAAGGTCGGCGCGTCGAGATGGCCGCCCGCCGCCTGCACCACCGTCTGCAGCGTATAGAGCGGACTGGTGCCGAGATCGCCGTAGACGATGCCGAGCGCGGCAAGCCCCGCCGTGGCGAGGCCCTGGCGGGCATCGGCGGGCTGGGCGCGATGGGTGGGCTCCGGCGCCGCTTCTGCCGGCGCGTCCAGTTTTTCGGTCATGCGGCTTCATGCCGGTGCGCATGGCACCGGCACAAGTCCGCTTTTTCGGTGCGCCTCAGCCGAGGCCGTTGGCGGCGAGGTCGCGCACGGCGCCGCGGGCCGCGCTGGTCGTCAGCGCCGCATACGCCCGCAGGGCCGCCGATACCTGACGCTCGCGCGCGGCGGGCTTCCACGTCGTCCGGGCCGCCCGCCGCGCCGCCAGCGTCGCCTCGTCCACAGCGACCCGCAGCACGCGGTTCGGGATGTCGATTTCGATGCGGTCGCCCGGCTCGATGAGGCCGATGGCGCCGCCCTCGGCCGCTTCCGGCGAGATGTGGCCGATCGACAGGCCCGACGTCCCGCCGGAGAACCGCCCGTCGGTGATCAGGGCGCAGGCTTTGCCGAGGCCCTTCGACTTCAGATAGCTGGTCGGATACAGCATCTCCTGCATGCCCGGGCCGCCCTTCGGCCCCTCGTAGCGGATCACGACCACGTCGCCGGCGCGCACCTTCCCGCCGAGGATGCCCTCGACCGCGGCTTCCTGGCTTTCGAAGATCACCGCCGGTCCGGAAAAGGTCAGCAGCGCGGCATCGACGCCCGCCGTCTTCACGATCGCGCCGTCCTCGGCGATGTTGCCGTACAGCACGGCCAGACCGCCGTCCTTGCTGAAGGCGTGCGCCACGTCGCGCACCACGCCGCCGGCCCGGTCGGTGTCGAGGCTTTCGTAGCGGCTGTCCTGGCTGAATGCCTGCGTCGTCCGCACGCCGCCGGGCGCGGCGCTGTAGAACGTCCGCACGTCGGGGCTGCTGGCCCGCATGACGTCCCAGCGGGCGAGCGCGTCGCCCATGGTCGCCGCGTGCACGGTCGGCACGCTGCGGTCGATCAGGCCGGCGCGGTCAAGCTCGCCGAGGATGCCCATGATGCCGCCCGCGCGGTGGACGTCCTCCACATGCACGTCGAGCACGGAGGGCGAGACCTTGCACAGGTTCGGCACGTGGCGTGACAGCCGGTCGATATCGGCCATCTTGAAGTCGACGCCGCCCTCATACGCGGCGGCCAGCAGATGCAGCACCGTGTTCGTCGAGCCGCCCATGGCGATGTCGAGCGACATGGCGTTCTCGAACGCGCGCTTGCTGGCGATCGTGCGGGGCAGGGCGGTCGCGTCGTCCTGTTCGTACCAGCGCCGGGCGAGATCGACGGCGAGCCAGCCCGCCTCGGTAAACAGGCGGCGGCGATCGGCATGGGTCGCGACCACGGTGCCGTTGCCCGGCAGCGCGAGGCCGAGCGCCTCGGTCAGGCAGTTCATCGAATTGGCGGTGAACATGCCCGAACAGCTGCCGCAGGTCGGGCAGGCGGAGCGTTCCTCGGCCGCGATGTCGGCATCCGACACTTCCGGGTTGGCGGCGGCGACCATCGCGGTGATCAGGTCGGAGCGGCGCACCGTCGCGCCGGTGCGGGTCTTGCCGGCCTCCATCGGGCCGCCGGAGACGAACACCGTCGGGATATTGAGGCGTAGCGCGGCCATCAGCATGCCGGGCGTGATCTTGTCGCAGTTGGAGATGCACACCAGCGCGTCGGCGCAGTGGGCGTTCACCATGTATTCAACCGCGTCGGCTATCAGCTCCCGCGAGGGGAGGCTGTAGAGCATGCCGCCATGGCCCATCGCGATGCCGTCATCGACGGCGATCGTGTTGAACTCCTTCGCGACGCCGCCCGCCTTCTGGATCTCGCCGGCGACGAGCTGGCCGAGGTCTTTCAGGTGGACGTGGCCCGGGACGAACTGCGTGAACGAATTGGCGATGGCGATTATCGGCTTGTCGAAGTCGCCGTCGCCCATGCCCGTCGCCCGCCACAGGGCGCGCGCCCCGGCCATGTTGCGACCATGGGTGGTCGTGCGTGAGCGATAGGCAGGCATCGGCGATCCTCCGGTTGATCGTTATTCAGCTGCGCCGCTCACACAGTAGCGCGGCAGCGGCGGCGGGGGGAGGGCGTGGCGGCAGGGCAGGGCTGTGCGCCGCCGGGCCGGCCGGCGCGCTCTTCGCCCGCGACGCCGATCC
>NZ_BANB01000286.1 GCF_000964365.1 Acidisphaera rubrifaciens HS-AP3
GCGCACCGTCGCGTCGACCGAGGGGCCGCCGGGCGGTGCGCCCCGACGTGTGCTTGGGCCCGCGCTCATGCTGGGGGTGCTCGGCGTCGTCTACGGCGACATCGGCACGAGCCCGCTCTATGCCTTCAAGGCGAGCCTGAGCTACTTCCGCGACCGCGCGGTCACGCAGGTCGAGGTGCTCGGCATCCTGTCGCTGATCTTCTGGTCGCTGATCCTGATCGTGACGGTGAAATACGTCCTGCTGGTCATGCGGGCGGACAACAAGGGCGAGGGCGGCATCCTCGCGCTGATGGCCCTGGCGCAGCGTGTCGCGGTCGGGCCGCGGGTACGCCACTTCCTCGGCCTCGTCGGCATCGCCGGTGCCTGCCTGTTCTTCGGCGATGGGGTCATCACGCCCGCGATCTCCGTCTTGTCGGCGGTGGAGGGGCTCGAGGTCTCGGCCCCGGCGCTGCAGCAGTACGTGCTGCCGATTTCCGCCCTCGTCATTGTCGTGCTGTTCGCCGTGCAGTGGCGCGGCACCGGCAGCGTGGGGCGCGTGTTCGGGCCGGTGATGACCGTCTGGTTCGTCGGCATCGGCCTGCTCGGCGCGGCCGAAATCGCCCGCCATCCATTTGTTTTGCTGGCCGTCTCGCCCAGCTATGCCGTCGCGCTGTGCGCGCATTACGGCGTGCTCGCCTTCCTCGTGCTCGGGAGCGTGGTCCTGGCGGTGACGGGGGCGGAGGCGCTCTATGCCGACATGGGCCATTTCGGCGCGCCGGCGATCCGTATCGTCTGGCTTGCGGTCGTGCTGCCGTCGCTCGTGCTGAATTATTTTGGCCAGGGCGCGCTGATGATCAGCGATCCCAGCGCGGCGGCCAACCCGTTCTATCTGCTGGCGCCCGACTGGCTGCGCCTGCCCTTCGTGGTGCTGGCGACCGTCGCGACTGTGATCGCGAGCCAGGCGGTGATCTCCGGCGCCTATTCGATGACCCGCCAGGCGCTGCAACTCGGCCTGCTGCCGCGCATGGCGATCCGCCACACCTCCTCGCGGGAGGAGGGGCAGATCTACGTGCCGCAGGTGAACACCCTGCTGGCAATCGGGGTGCTCGTCCTCGTCGGGGTCTTCCGCACGAGTGACAATCTCGCCTCGGCCTACGGCATTGCCGTCACCGGTACCTTTCTCTGTACCGGCGTGCTGGCCATGGTCGTGTTCCGCCGCCAGTACCATTGGTCACGGGCGGCGGCGATCAGCGTGTTCGGCGCGCTGTTCCTGATGGATCTCGTGTTTTTCGCGTCCAACTCGCTCAAGGTGATCGAGGGCGGCTGGGTGCCGCTGATCCTCGGTCTCGCGCTGATGGCGCTGATGACGTCGTGGAAGCAGGGGCGCGACCTGCTGTTCGCGCGGTGGAAGCAGGACAGTCTCCCGCTCGCCTCCTTCCTCGCCCGGCTGCCGCAAAGCCGCACCGTGCGTGTGCCCGGTCTCGCCGTGTTCCTGACCGGCAACCCGGATTACGTGCCGGCGGCGCTGCTGCACAACCTCAAGCACAACAAGGTGCTGCACGAGCGCGTGCTGTTCGTCACCGTCACCAACCTGGACGAGCCGGAGGCCGGGGCCGCCAACCGCACCTCGGTCGAGGAGATGGCGCCGGGCATCTATCGCGTCACGCTGCGCTATGGCTTCAGCGAGAGCCCGAACATCCCGCGCGCGCTCGAGGATCTGCGTGAGCGTGGCGTGCCGTTCGATCCGATGCAGGCGAGCTATTTCCTCGGGCGCGAGGTGATCGTGCCGGCGATGGTGCCGCGGATGCCGCTGTGGCGGCTGTGGCTGTTCCTCGTGCTGGCGCGCAATGCGACCCCCGCCACGGAGTTCTTCCGCATCCCGAGCGACCGCGTGGTCGAACTCGGCGTGCGCATCGCCATCTGATCCGCGTCAGCCGGTCGGGGCCGGGGCGGTCGCCAGCACCGGCGTCCGATGCAGCATGCGCCGGTGGGCGAAGAACAGGGGGATACTCAGCAGCGACACCGCCGCCGCGGTGACGAGGGCGCCGCCGGCGCTGCCGACCGCATCGGCCGCGTGACCCAGCGCCCCCGGCATCACCGCCCCGCCCAGGTAATAGGTCGCATAGAACAGCCCCATGCCCACGGCCCGGTGCTCGGGCCGCGCGGATTCCGTGCCGGCGGCGATGATGATGCTGGGATGCATCGCCCCGAACAGGCCGAACACCGTCGCCCAGACGACCGCCGGCCCGCCCAGCGTGATCGCGGCCGTGGCGGCGGCAAGAATGACCGCCGCCGTCGTGAAGACCGGCGCGCGACCGATGCGCCCCGCCAGGGCGGCGCCCAGGAACATCGCCGGGACGTTCGTCCAGGTGGCGAGCGTCATCACCAGCCCGGCTTGCCCGGTCGCGTGATGCTCGGCGAGCCAGGCGGGAACGTAGGACAAGAAGCCTATGTAGCCGGCGTTGTAGGTAGTCCAGATCATGCCGGCGAGGGTGGCGAGCCAGCATTCGCGCCCGGTGGGCAGCGCGAAGCGGCGCGTCGCCGCGTGACCCGGCGCCGGCCGTTCGACCGCGAGGAACAGCGCGGCGCCCAGCCCCGCGATCACCGCCCCGGTCGCGATCGCGCCCTCCCAGCCGAATCGTGCCGCGAGCGTGGGCAGCACCAGTTCCGACCCGCCGACCCCGACCGGATAGGCGGCGGTGGAGACCGTGACGGCGGCGAGGAACCGGCTCCCGCTGAACCAGTCGGCGACGATCTTGCTTTGCAGGACGACGACGGTGACCGCGCCGAGCCCGGCCAGCAGCCGCCCGGCGTCGATCCCCGCCGTGCTGCGCCACAGCAGCGGCAGGCACGGCCCGAGCGTCATCAGCACGAGGCCCGCCCCGACCACCATCCGGTCGCCGAAACGGCGCGCGAGCAGCCCGGCCGGCAGGGCGGCCAGTAACCCGGGCGCCATGTAGACGCCGATGAGCGTGCCGAGCGCCGCGTAGTCAAGGTGGAAGGTCCGCATCAGCAGCGGCTCGAGCGTCGCCACCGACTGCATCTGGACACCGAAGGCCAGACGCCCGAGCGCGAGGGAGACAAGGACCAGCAGGGCGCGCGTCGGCACGTCGTGTCACTCCCCGATCGGGTGCGGTACGGGCGTCAGGCTCGCAGTCGGGGCCTTGCTTGCCCAGTCGCCCCGTCGCGTGGCAGCCCTGCTATCGACCGCCCGCGCCCGGCGGCTAAGCTCGGCCGCACATTACCCAGGGGAATCCGCCATCATGCCGTTCAAGGTCCAGGTCGGTCCGCCGCAGATCAGCATCCATCACGGCCAGACCGTGCTGCTGACCGAGGAGAGCGGCGCGGTGAACTGGCCCACCGACAAGGGGCTGTATTTTCTCGACACCCGCCTGCTGAGCGCCTGGGCGATCTATGCCAACGGCGTGGAATGGGAGCTGCTGAACGGCGGCGGCATCGCCTATGACACCGCGCGCATCCATCTGACGAACCGGGATATCCCGACACAGGACGCGACGATTACGGCGCGCAGCCTGGGTCTCGTGATCGGACGGACCGTCGCCGGCGGCCTGCACGAGGATCTCGATCTCGCGAACCACTCCAACGGCCGCATCCGCTTCAGCCTCGAAGTGTCGATGCGCAGCGATTTCGCCGACATCTTCGAGGTGAAGTCCGGCCGCATCGTCCGCCGCGGCCGGATCGCGACCGAGTGGTCCGAGGCGACACAGACGCTGACGACGACCTACAGCAACGCGGATTTCATGCGCGCCGTGTCGGTCGAGGCGGTGCCGGACGGCGGCGCCCGCGCCGCCTACGCCAACGGGCGCCTGAGCTTCGACATCGACCTGCCGCCCGGCGGCCGCTGGCATTGCTGCCTGCTCTACACGCTGATCGACGGCGAACGCCGCTTCCCGCCGCCGGTCGACTGCACGCACGGCGCCGGTGCCACCGCCTCGGCCGACACCATCGCGCACTGGCGCGAGACGGTGCTGAAGCTGCGCACGTCGAACGAGGAAGTCTATCGCCTGTATGCACAGGCGGTCGAGGATATGGGCGCGCTGCGTCTGCCGATGGTCAGCAACGGCCACTCGATGGACCCGGCCGCGCACACGGATCAGATGGTCTTCCTTCCCGCCGCCGGACTGCCGTGGTTCGTGGCACCGTTCGGACGCGACAGCCTGATCGTCTCGTTGCAGAATCTGCTGGTCTATCCCGATTTCGCGCGCGGCGCGCTCGACGTGCTCGGCCGCTTGCAGGCGCAGGAGCGCGACGACTGGCGGGATGCGGAGCCGGGCAAGATCCTGCACGAAATGCGCTACGGCGAACTCGCGCACTTCAAGCTCATCCCGCATACGCCGTATTACGGGACGGCGGACGCGACGCCGCTCTGGCTGATCACCCTGCACGCGACGTGGCGCTGCACCGGCGAGCGCGCCTTGCTGGAGGCGCACCTGCCGGTCGCGGAACGCTGCCTGTCGTGGATCGACGAATGGGGCGACCGCGACGGCGACGGGTTGCAGGAGTACCAGACGCGCTCGCCCGTCGGATACGAGAACATGGCGTGGAAGGACAGCGGCGACGCGGTGCTGTACGAGGACGGCAGCCTCGTGCGCGGGCCGAAGGCGCTGTGCGAGCTGCAGGGCTATGTCTATGACGCGTGGCTGCGCATGGCCGAGGTGTTCGACGTTCTCGGCAAGCCGGACCGCGCGGCGACGCTGCGCGCCAAGGCGGCGAAGCTGTACGCGACGTTCAACGAGCTGTTCTGGGACGAGGCGCGCGGCTACTACGCCTACACGCTCGACGGCGACAAGAAGCCGGTCTTTTCGCTCGCGTCCAACATCGGCCATTGCCTGTGGTCGGGGATCGTGCCGCCGGAGCGCGCGGCCCGTGTGGTGGAGCGGCTGATGCGTCCCGACATGTGGAGCGGGTGGGGCATACGCACGCTCTCGGCCGAGCATAAGGCGTTCAACCCGTATGCCTATCAGCTCGGTTCCGTCTGGCCGCACGACAACGCCATCATCGCGCTCGGGTTCAAGCGCTACGGCTTCGCCGCCGAGGCGGGCCGGATCGCGCGCGACATCAGCGGCGCGGCCAGCCATTTCCAGTCGAACCAGCTGCCGGAGCTGTATGCCGGCATCCAGCGCGACGGCACGAACTTCCCCGTGCAATATCTCGGCGCCAACGTGCCGCAGGCCTGGGCCGCGGGATCGGTGTTCATGCTGCTGCAGTCGATCCTCGGCATCGTGCCGGCGGCGCCGGAGCGGCGGTTGTATGTCGATCCGGTGCTGCCGCACTGGCTGCCGGACGTCACCCTGGTGGATATGCGCGTGGGCGATCAGGTGTTCGACATCCATTTCACCGGCAACGGCGACGGCGCCGCGTTCGAGGTGCTGCGCGGCGATCCGGCGGCGGTCGTGCGCCGCCCCATGGGGGCCGCGGGGCGCGCGCTCGGCTCGCCGTCCGGATATTGACGCCATGACGGCGGCGGGCGGCTGGACGCTCGAGGTGCACGAGGTTGTCACCTCCACCTCCGACGTGCTCGCCGCGCGGGCGGCGGCGGGGGCGCCGGACGGTCTTGCCATCCTCGCGCGCCGCCAGACGCAGGGGCGCGGCCGCGCCGGTCGCGCCTGGGCGTCGCCGGACGGCAACCTCGCCCTGTCGGTGCTGCTGCGCCCGATGGAGCCGGCGTCGCGCGCCGGCGAGTGGCCGCTACTGACGGGCGTGGCGCTCGCCGACGTGATCCAGTCGCTGCTGCCGGATCCGGCGGCGCTGTCGCTGAAATGGCCGAACGACGTGCTGGTGGACGGGGCGAAACTGGCCGGGGTGCTCATCGAAACCACGCTGGATGCCGCCGGCATGGTCGCGACGATGGTGGTGGGCGTGGGGGTCAACCTCGCCGCCGCGCCCCGCCTGCCTGATCGCGCGACCGCGTGCCTCGGCGACCATGTGGCCGTGCCCCCGGCGCCGGAGGCATTCGCGTCCCTTTTGCTCGACGCGCTGTGGCGCCGCCGGGCGGAGCGGGCGCGCGACGGCTTCGCGCCGATCCGCGCGGCATGGCTCGCCGCCGCGCATCCGATCGGCACGGGGCTGACCGTCGCCGGCACGTACGGGCATTTCGCGGGCCTTGCCGACGACGGCGCGCTGCTGCTGGAGACCGCGAACTGCCTGCGCCGCATCGCCTCGGGAGATGTTTGGCTGACCGATCCCGACCCGCGCTGACCCGCGCGGCGTCGCCGCCGACCGCTCCGTTGAAAAGGACATGACTGAATGCCGCTTGAGCCGAATGCCGTCGACGAAGCGATCACGAGCCGCCGCTCGCTGCGCCGCTTCCGGCCGGACCCGGTGCCGCGCGAGGTGGTGGAGCATCTGCTCGACGTGGCGGCCCGCGCGCCGAGCGGGACCAACATGCAGCCATGGCGGGTGCATGTGCTGACGGGGGCTGCGCGGGAGCGGCTGTCGGCGGCGGTGCTGGCGGCCTTCGATTCCGGCGCGCCGCAGCCGCCGCACGAGTACCGGTACTATCCGCCGCAATTCTTCGAGCCGTATCTGTCGCGCCGCCGCACGGTGGGCTTCGGCCTCTACAACCTGCTCGGCATCGCCCGCGGCGACGCGGCGGCCATGCACCGGCAGCACGGGCGCAACTTCGTCTTCTTCGACGCGCCGGTGGGCATGATCTTCACCATCGACCGGCGGCTGGAGATCGGCTCCTGGCTCGATTACGGGATGTTCCTGCAGAACATCATGGTCGCGGCGCGCGGGCGCGGGCTCGATACGTGTCCGCAGGCGGCGTTCACCGGCTTCCATGCCGTCGTGCGCGCCGAACTCGGTCTGGCGGACGAGGAACTGGTCGTCTGCGGCATGGCCCTCGGCTACGCCGACGCCGGGGCGGTCGAAAACACGCTGGTGACCGAGCGCGAGCCCGCGCGGGCCTTCGCGACGTTCCGCGACGAGGCCTGATCGCCGCGCCGACCATGCTCGCGGCGCACGCCGACTGGAGCGTGGACGCGCGCAAGCGGTGGATGGCCCTGGCGCGGCGCGCGCCGGATGCGAACACCGCCGGGGGTGGCTGGCAACTTGCCGCGCCGGTGCCGGTGGGCGAGGTCACGACCCTGTTTGCCCGGCTGCTGGACGCGGCGGCGGGGGAGCCGGTCGCACTCGGCGTCGATCTGCCGCTCGGCCTGCCGCGTGCTTATGCGGCGCGGCTGGGCGTGGCGGATTTTCCGGCCTTCCTACGCGGTCTGGCGGCGACCCCGGGGTTTTTCGACGTGTGCGCGACGCTCAACGAGGTGTCCGCCGCGCGGCCGTTCTATCCGCGGCGGGGCGCGGCGGGCATGACGCGGGCGGCCCATGCGGTGGCGCTCGGGCTGGACTCGGCGGCCGGGTTGTCGCGCGCCTGC
>NZ_BANB01000285.1 GCF_000964365.1 Acidisphaera rubrifaciens HS-AP3
GCGCCAGATCAGCCACGCCGCGCCCTGCAGCGCATAGCCGCACACGACGGCCACGCCGCACAGCACGGTGAACGGCGTCAGCCAGTCCCACCAGCCGCCGGCGTACTGCCGCCCGACGACATGGATGCCCTGCAGCAGCCCGCCGAGCGTCAGCCCCTGGCACAGCGCCGCCATCAGCGAGCCGCCGAAGAACGCGAAATCCCACCACCACCGCAGCCGCGGGGTGGTGGTGCGGAAGCGGAACTCGAACGCGACGCCGCGGAACACCAGCGACAGCAGCATCGCGATGATCGTCGGATACATCGCCGGCATGATCGTCGCGTAGGCGAGCGGAAACACCGCGAACAGCCCGCCGCCGCCGAGGATGAGCCACGTCTCGTTGCCGTCCCAGACGGGGGCGATCGTGTTGACCATCACGTCGCGGTCCTCGTCGGCGCGCTCGGCGGCGAACAGGATGCCGACGCCGAGATCGAAGCCGTCGAGCAGCACGTAGGCGAGCACCGCGACCGCGATCAGCCCGGCCCAGACCAGCGGCAGATCGAGGGACGGCAGGCCGGCGACGAGACCTTCCATGACCGTCACTCCGCCGCCGCGGGGTGGGACGGCGCGATCAGCGCGGGCGTCGGCGTGATGCCCGCGGTACGCACCGGCACGCCCTGCGGGGGTCCGCTCTCGCCTGTCGCGGGCGGCGTGCGCATCAGCCGCAGCAGGAACGCGAGGCCGGCGCCGAAGACGATGAAATAGACGACCGCGAAGGCGGCGAGCGACGTCGCCACGCCCGGCAGGCCGATCGGCGAATGGCTCTGAGCGGTGCGGAGCAGGCCATAGACCGTGTACGGCTGCCGCCCGACCTCGGTCACCACCCAGCCCGACAGCAGCGCGATGAAGCCGGACGGCGCCATCAGCACCACCAGCCGCTGCAGCCAGCGCGCCTCATACAGCCGCCGCCGCGCGCGGTAGTACAGGCTGGCGAGGCCGACGCCGAACATGAGGAAACCCAGGCCGACCATGATGCGGAAGGCGAAGAAGACGATCGGCGAATACGGCCGCTGGTCGCGCGGGAAGTCCGCCAGCCCCTTGATCGCGCCGTCCCACGTATGCGTCAGCACCAGCGCGCCGAGATGCGGGATCGAGACCTCGTACTCCGTGCGCTCGTTCTTCATGTCGGGCCAGCCGAACAGGATCAGCGGCTGGCCGGGCTCGCTGTGCCAGTCACCCTCCAGCGCCGCGATCTTGGCGGGCTGGTGTTCGAGCGTGTTGAGCCCGTGCGCGTCGCCGGCCGCGATCTGGATCGGCGCGACGATCGCCGCCATCCACATCGCCATGGAGAACATCAGCCGGGCCGCCTGATTCTGCCGGTCACGCAGCAGATGCCACGCCGCAACCGCGCCCACCACGAAGGCGACGGACAGGTACGACGCGATGACCATGTGCACGAGGCGATAAGGAAAGGACGGGTTGAAGATCACGTCCCACCAGTTCGCAGGGAGGAACTGCCCGTCTGCGCCCATCGTGTAGCCGGCGGGCGTCTGCATCCAGGAATTGACCGACAGGATCCAGAACGCGGAAATCAGCGTGCCCAGCGCCACCAGGCAGGTCGCCATGTAGTGCAGCACCGGCCCGACCCGGTTCATGCCGAACAGCATCACGCCGAGGAAGCCCGCCTCCAGGAAGAAGGCGGTCAGCACCTCGTAGCCCATCAGCGGACCGATCACCGGTCCCGCCTTGTCGGCGAAGGTGCCCCAGTTGGTGCCGAACTCGTAGGACATCACGAGGCCGGAGACGACGCCCATCGCGAAGGTGATGGCGAAGATCTTCAGCCAGTAGCGGAACACGTCGAGATAGACCCGCCGCCCCGTGACGAGCCACAGCCCCTCCAGCACCATGAGATAACTGGCCAGACCGATGGAAAAGGCCGGCAGCACGATGTGGAAGCCCACGGTAAACGCGAACTGCCACCGCGCCAGTAACACCGCATTGATCATGCCGCTCAGATCCCTCTTCCCAACCGCCGGCGCCTCATAGCACCGCACATATGGGCCGGACCTTGAGCTAGCGCATAACGGTGAAACGTAAAGCCGCTTTCACGCGCCGATGTGACGTGCGCGACCGTCGGGGCGCGAGAGGCGCGGCGCGCGGCCCGGTCAGCGTCCGGCGGGCGCGTTCTGGCGGCGGTCGATGCGCAGCACGCTGCGCACGCCCACCACGCGCGACAGATGCCCCTCCATCAGCGGGGCATAGGCCCCGGGCATCGCCTCGAACGCGACTTCGACATGCAGGTCGTCGCCGGTGCGGTGCGCCCACATGCGATCGGGCGTCAGGTCGCAGCGCGCGAAGGGCTGCATCACGCGCGACAGCAGCCCCGGGGCGGCGTCGGCCTCCAGCATGTAGCGGACGGCGACGGGCTGTTCGGCGGAAAGATCGTCGAGGGAAACGGCGGCGGACATGGGGACGGACTCCGGAAGCCAGACAAACGGACGCGGCGACGGCGGGCGGATGGCCCGGCGGACCCGGCTGCTCAGGCAGCCGGGCGGCTAATTCGCGTGCGTTTGACGGTCCGCAAAGTCATCCGCCTCGTCTAGCGTCCCGTCCCGCCGGGCGCCAGCGGATTCACGGCCAGACCAGCGCCGGCAGGCGGATGAGTGGTATGCGCTGCACCGACAGCACGCGGTCCTCCAGCGAAACCGGCAGGTCCACGGCCGCGCCGCCGCCCGTGTCCACGCCGCCCGTCCCCCCACCCGTCTGCCCGCCCGTCTCCCCGCTGGGCGCCGCCGCCCGCGCCGGGGCGACCAGCAGCGCGATCACCGCCTTGACCGCGAGCGCCGTCTGCGCGCCGATCGCGTGGCTGGCCGCGAGCGCGTCGAGCGTCGGGCCGAGGC
>NZ_BANB01000284.1 GCF_000964365.1 Acidisphaera rubrifaciens HS-AP3
AGGCGCCCGGCGCCGTTTCGACTGAAGGCGACCTCGGCCGGCGCGCGGGCGAGGGTGGGGGCGTTGAGGGCGAACCAGTGCGCGGCGTCGTCGGCGCGCCGCCGTTGCGCGGCGGCCAGGGCGTCGAGGGCGGGTGGGTCGCCGAAGCCCGGGATCGCGTCCGCGATCACCTGCGCCAGCGCCGCGTGATCGGCGGCGGCGGCGGAGGCGGGCGGCGCGGCGATCGCCTCCTCGTACAGACGCTCGAACGCGTCGGCGCAGAGGTCGAGCGACAGATGCGCGCGCACGATCGCGCTCACGGCTTCCGCCTCGGCGGCGTCATAGGCGGCGAGCGCCTCGGCGATGGCGGGGGCGGTCGGCACCTCGCGCAAGGTGCGCCGACCGAGCGGCGTGTCCGGCCAGCCGCGCGTGTCCGACAGGCGCAGCAGGCCGTGGAACCCGTATTCGTCGCAGATCACCACGGCCGCCCCGGTCGCCGCCGCCTCCATCGCGCTGCGTGCGGTGGCAAACACGATGTCGGCCTCCAGCATCAGCCGCGGCAGGTCGTGGACGGTGCGCCCCACGGCCGGCCCGACCACGTCGAGCGCGATGCCGGCGGCGTCGCAGGCGGCGCGCAGGGCGTCGAGATAGGGGGCGTTCGTCTTGGTCACCGCCAGCGCGCGGCGCGGCGTCGCGGCCCATGCCGGCCGCCTGCGGAAGCGGCGCAGATCGACGCCGTTGGGGATCAGGCTGATGCGCTCGAACGGCGCGCCGTCCGCCAGCAGGCGTTCGCAGCAGGCCTGATCGACGCCGACATAGCCGCGCACCCGGTCCAGCACGATCGCGCGGTCATAGGGGGCGGAGGTGTCGTGGCAGACAAAGACGGCTGGTGTGTCGGGGAAACGCACCAGTGCCGGGGCGAGGGCGGTGTTGTGGTGGCCGTGGATCACGTCGGGCGTGAAGCCGATGCGGTCGATACGGTCGCTGACCGGCACGCCCAGGGCCATGACCTCCTGCGCGAGCGGGCCGGGGGTCGGCGTGTAGATCGCGACGCGGTGGCCGCGCTCGCGCAGCACGACGGCGAGTTCCCGCGTCATCACCTCCGTGCCGCTGCGCAGCGCGAGGCAGAGATTGGTCATCAGGATCGACAGCATCGCCCGCCGCACCCCCTTCGTCCGCCGTCCCGGCGGGAGACGTTTGGGGCATCATTTGGGAGCGGGATCAAGAGCGGGGGCAGGATCAAGAGGCGGCGGCGGGGACGCGTGCGCCCCCGCCGCGCGGTACGGACGGTGTCAGCTCACCCAGGTGCGGGCGGCGACTACGCGGGGCCGGGCCATGGCACCGCCGAGAGCCGCGGCCAGAGCGCCGATCAGCAGGCCGGCGAAGGCGAGGAACGAGGCCTGCGACGCGGTGCTCGCCACCCGGTCGGCGGCGTGGCGGGCGGTGGCGGCGGCCTGATCCTTCATCGCCGTCAGCTTCTGCTCGGCGGCGTTCAGGCGGGCCTGCGCCTCCTGCTGGCTGATATGCGCCTGTGCCGCGATCACCGCGGTGATGCGCTGGCGCGCGGCCTGCGCGCGGTCACCGCCGGCCATCAGGTCGGGCAGGGCCTCGCCGATCGCCTTGACGGCGTCGGCATGGCTCATCGCGGCGGGGTCCTGCGGCGTCGGCGCGGCGAGCAGGCGGTCGGCCTGCTGTTCAAGCGCGTGCGCATTCGGGAGCGCGCTCGCGGCGTCATGCGGCAGGACGGCGCTCACGGCGCTGCCGGCGGTCGCGCCGGCCGAGGACAGGGTGTGGCCGAGCAGCGAGAACGCCCCGCCCACGACGCCGCCGATCGCGCTGGTCAGCAGCCAGGCGGTGAAGAGCAGGGTGACGGCCCAGATCACGAGGCCGTGCAGCACGCCGTCGAAACGGGTCGGGATGCCGGCGAGGCGTGCCGCGGCGTAGCTGCCGGCGAGAAGGGCGATGACGGTGCTGGCGAGCGCCCAGATGGCGCCCCCGGTGCCGAGGGTCGCGGCATCCGGATTCTGCGCGGGCGCCGCGAGGCCGAGGCCGATGCCGGCACCGAGCATGCCGAGGGCGGCTTCCACCGCGACGGCGAGCACGACGCCGGCGAAGATCGCCGGCCACGACACGCGCGGACGCGCGGCCGAATCGGCGAGCGCGACCGTCCCGGGAGCCTGAAGCGAGGCTGACATGGCGGTTTCGTTCCTGTTGTGGTGTTGGCGGCGGGAGGCGCGGGGAGGCCGCGGGGAAGGCGGCCGCGGCCGTGCCCCGCGCGCCCCGGGGCGGAGGCTATGTCACCGTGGCCCCGGCGGGGCCCCCGGTGGGGCCCCGGCGGGCGTGGCCCGATCGCGGCCACGCCCAGGCCAGGGGTCGGCTAGGCCCGCTGCTTCAGGGACTACTTGTTGAGGGCGTCGCGGACGCTGTCCTTGGCGCCGCCGATGCTGTTCTGCACCTTGCCCTCGGTCTTCTCGGCCTTGCCCTCGGCCTCGGTCTTGGTGTCACCGGTCACCTTGCCGACGGCCTCCTTGATCGAGCCCTTCACCTGCTTGCCGGCGCCCTCGATGCGATCCTTGTCCATGCCATCAACTCCTGTGCGGTTTGATACGCGGGCGGTGCGGCCATTGCCGCGCCGTCGCCCTCCAACATCGGAGCGAAGCGGGAGTTGCCAAAGAGACGGACGCACTACGACGCATAGTGCGCCCGTACCTCGTGCCCATCCTTCGTGGCGGTTCAGCTGCGACGCTTGTCGGGACTGCCGTCGCGTGCGGGGGACGCCGGACCAGGCCCCTGTATGCCGCGTTCGCGCGCCCAGACGATGAGGGCGCCGCGCTTGTGAATGTCGAGCTTGTGATAGATCGCGGCCACCTGGTTGCGCACCGTGTTGCGCGAGATGCCGAGGCGGGTGGCGATGTCGGCATCCGGCAGCCCCGCGCAGATCAGGCCCAGCACTTCGCGCTCGCGCGCCGTGAGGTCCGCGAGTTCGGCGGGGGCGCGGTTGCGGCCCGGCGGGGCGCGCAGGTTGGCGAGCTTTTCGATGACGGTGCGGCTGAACCAGGACGTATCCTGCATCACCGCCTCGATCGCCGCGATCAGCTCGCCCTCGCTGCGCTTGCGTTCGGTGATGTCCTGCAGCACGACGAGCACGCAGTCCTGATCGCCGATCGTCAAGGTTTCGGCCGATACGAGACAGTCGAGCACGCCGCCGTCGGCGGTGCGTGCCGGCAGCTCGGCGCCGCGCAGCATGCCGGCGCCGGCGATTTCCGCCTCGAACCGGCGGCGCGCGGCGGTGTCGGCGAACAGCGGCAGATCGGCGAGCGCCCGGCCCACCGTCTCCTCCGTCGCCAGGCCCAGGATCGCGGTGAAGGCGTCGTTGATGTCGAGGATGCGGAAGGCGTCGCGCGTGCACAGGAAACAGGGCAGCGGCATCAGGCGGAAGGATTTGGCGAACCGCTCCTCGCTTTGCCGCAGCGCGTGTTCGGCGCGCTTGCGCGGTTCGAGATCCATGAAGGTGAACAGCATGCAGGGCTCGTCGCCCATCTCGATCGGCTGGCCGGCGACGATGACCGCCTTCGTCCCGCCTGCCGGCAGCGTGAGCAGCGCCTCCATCTGCGGGATGGTGCGCCCCTCGCCGAGGCGCTCGATCGCGAGGTCGCGCGATTCCGCGCCCTCCAGTACGTCGATCTCATAGACGGAGCGGCCGATCAGCCCGTCGCGGGTGTATCCCGTCATCTCCTGGAAGCCCTCGTTGACCTTCACGTAGCGCAGATCCGCGAGGCGGCAGATGATGGCGGGGGCGGGGTTGGCGTTGAACGTCCGCTCGAACCGCTCCTCGGCGTTGTAGCGCTCGGTCGCATCGTTGACGACGAGGACCAGGCATTCGGGGATGCCGTCCGGGCCGTTGAGCACGAGGCTGCGCAACCGGTGCGTCCAGCGTGCCTCCTCGCCGGGGCGTCCGACCTCCACCGTGACCTCGGTGAACGTCTCGCCGGCCAGCACGCGGTCCATCGGATAGGCGCCCGGCAGCACGCGATGGCGGTTGCGGTAGCGCAGTTCGAAGCGCGCGCGGTACTCGTCCACGTCGGCGCCAAGCTCGGCCAGCGTGTCGACGCCGTGCATCGCCAGCGCCGCCGCGTTGGCCCACGCGATCGTCTGATCGGGGTCGATCAGGATCACGCCCTCCGTCAGCCCCGCGATGATCTGCTGGAGCTGCGTCCGGTCGGCGCGCGGGCGCGGGGCGGGGCTGCTCACGGGATCATGGTTCCTGGCCGGTGCTGCCCGAGGCTATCACGCCGCAAGCGGGATCGTTGACAGACGCGGGCGGGGGGGCGACGGTTGCCGCGATGGGGATGGGGTCCCCCGAAACCGCCCGTCCGGGCTGATGACTCCTGCGCTTTTGTTCGAACGCCGCCCGTCGGGCCGCGCCGCTTCTTGCATGTTGCCGGTCCATCGGGCGGATGCGGACGGCGGCCGGCATGGCTGTTCGGTCGGCGGGTGCAAGGAGGGACGGATGCAGGAGACCCTGTGGGTGGCGCTGGGCGGCGCGATCGGGAGCACGGCGCGGTACTGGATCGCGCTGTGGGCGCTGCCGTGGAGCCGCACCCTGCCGGTCGGGACGATCGGGATCAATATCGTCGGCTCGTTCATCATCGGGTTCTTCGGCACGCTCACGCTGTCCACCGGCCGCTTTGCGGTGCCGGAGGCGGCACGGCTGTTCGTGATGGTGGGCATCTGCGGCGGCTTCACGACGTTTTCCTCGTTCAGCCTGCAGACGCTCGATCTGCTGCGCAACGGCGCGACGATGCGGGCGGGGATCAATGTCGTGGCGTCGGTGGCGCTGTGTCTCGCGGCGGTGGCGGTCGGTCACACGCTGGCGGCGTCGCTGAACGGCCATGCGCGACAGGTCGCCCAGGCGGCGATCGAGGAAGAGGCCTAACCGTCGAGAAAGGCGCGCAGGCGCCGGTTGAAGGCATCCGCCTGCGTGACGGTGAAAGCGTGGCCGCCGTGCCCGACCATGTCGAGCGTCGCGTTCGGCAACCCCTCGGCCAGGGCGCGTGAGCAGGTCCAGGGCACCAGCACGTCGTCGCGCGCGCAGGCGAGCAGGGTGGGCGCGGTGATGCGCGGCAGGTCGGCGGCGATGTCGAAGCGCAGCAAGGCGTCGATGCGCGCGCGCATGGTGGCGACGGGCGGGAAATGCGCGATGGCGTGCGCCTCCTCCTCCGCCAGCCGCGCGGCGTGGGCGGAGATGTAGTCGGCGGGATAGAGGAAGATCGCCTGTGCCCGAACATAGGCGTCGATGCCGACATGGTCCAGCAGCGCGCGGCGCGCGTCGAAGCAGCGGCGCGTCGCCGGATCGGGGCTTGCCCAGCCGTTGACGACGACGAGGCGGCGGATCCGCGCGGGATGCGTGCGCGCGAGTTCAAGACCGATCAGGCCGCCGAGCGCGTGGCCGACGAAATCGGCGGTCGCCACGCCGGCCGCGTCCATGATCGCGCGCACGTCCTCGGCCATTGCCGCGATGGAGGTGCCGCCGCCGAGATCGGCCGGGTTGCGGCCGGTCCCGCGATGGTCGTAGGCGAGCACGCGCCGGTCCGGCGTGAGCGCCGCGAGCTGCGGCCGCCAGAATGCGGCGGCGCCGCCGAGGCCGGACGACAGGACGACGCAGGGCGCGTCCGGCCCGGCCGTGTCGATCAGGTCGTAGCGCATTGGGGCGCGCGGATCAGACGGCCCGGGGTCAGGCGGGCTTGCCGATATGGGCGATGCTGGCGATCTCCACCAGCGCGTCGGGTTTCACGAGGCCGCACTGGATGCAGTAGCGCGCGGGCTTGGCGCCGGGAAAATACGTCGCATAGACGGCGTTGACGGCGGCGTAGTTGGCCCAGTCGGTGATGAAGATCATGTTGAACGTGACGTCATCCATGCTGCCGCCGGCGGTTTCGATCACGCTTTTGATCGTCTCCAGCACATGCCGCGTCTGCGCGGCGGCGTCGCCCACGTGGACCACGTTGTTGCTGGCGTCGAAGGGCAGGGTGCCGGAGACATAGACGACGCCGTCCGCCATGGTGCCGGGGGAGAAGGGCGCGATCGGCGTGGTGGTGCCGGGCGGCGTGATGATCGTCTTCGGCACGGTCGTCTCCTTGTTCAGCGTGTTGTGTCGGCGGGCGCGGATTGCGTGACGGTGCCGCAGAAATCGGCGGTGGTGGAGACCCAGCCGAAGAATTTCTCGATGTTGTAGAGCGATGCCTGCTGCATGAAGTCGGGGCCGAGATGGCAGGTCGCGTCCTCCAGCACCACGCCGAAGTATTCGAGGTGGAAGGCGTCGCGCAGCGAGGATTCGACGCAGACATTGGTCGCGACGCCGACGAAGACCAGCGTGCGTATGCCGCGCGAGCGCAGCACGCTGTCGATGTTGGTGTTGAAGAACCCGCTGTAGCGCGTCTTCGGGATGACGATGTCGCCGGGCTCGGGCGTCAGCGCATCGACCAGCGCGTAGTCCCAGGTGCCTTTGGCGAGCAGCGTCCCGGCGAGTTCGGGGCGGGCGCGCATCGTCTTGAGGGCATTCGACTTGTGCCAGTTGGGCGAGCCGGGCGTGCCGGCCTCCACATAGGCGGGGTCCCAGCCGTTCTGGAAGAAGATGACGGTGATACCCGCGGCGCGGGCGGCGCGGACGACGGCGACGCTCTTGTCGATCGCGGCGGCGGCGCCGGAGATGTCGAATCCGGCGATGTCGACATAGCCGCCGCGCGTGGCATAGGCGTTTTGCATGTCGACGACGATGACCGCCGTCTCCGACGGCTTGACGCGCAGCGGTTCGGGACGCGCGGGCAGGGTGATCCAGTCCCCTGTCGCATCGTCGGGGGCATAGCCGGCGGCGGCGCCCATCACGCGGCCGCCGCTTGCTGGACGTGGCGGCGCGAGTGCATCAGGGGCTGGATGCGGCGGCCGAAATTGTCCACGCCGGCCACGAAATCGTCGAAGGTGAGCAGCACGCCCTCGGCCCCGTCCACGGTCGCCACCTCGTCGAGCAGGCGGGCGACGGTGGCATAGGAGCCGACCAGCGTGCCCATGTTGATGTTGACGGCCGAGGCCGGATCGGCGAGCTGGCGCACGTTGGTGTCCGGGCCGGAGCGGGTGTCGGCGGCGGCCTGCTGCATCAGCCAGGCTACGGCCTCGGTATCGACGCCGGCGCGGTAGGACTCCCATTTGGCCATCGCGGCCTCGTCGGTTTCGTCGGCGATGATCATGAAGAGGGCATAGGCGGTCACGTCGCGGCCGGTGCGCGCCGTCGCCGCGCGCAGCTTCGCGGTGACGGGGGCGAAGGCGGTGGGCGTGTTGACGCCCTTGCCGAGGCAGAAATTATAGTCGGCGTATTGCGCGGTGAAGGCCATGCCGGCGTCGCTCTGGCCGGCGCAGATGATCTTGATCTCCGCCTGCGGGCGGGGGCTGAGGCGGCAGTCGTCCATGGTGAAGAAGTCGCCCTTGAAGTCCGACCGGCCGGTCGTCCAGAGTTCGCGCATCACCTGCACGTATTCGGCGACGTAGTCATAGCGGCGGGCGAAATACTCGTCGCCCGGCCACAGCCCCATCTGGCTGTATTCCGGCTTCTGCCAGCCGGTGATGATGTTCATGCCGAACCGCCCGCCGGAGATGCTGTCGATCGTGGAGGCCATGCGGGCGGCGATCGCGGGTGGCATGGTCAGCGTGGCGGAGGTCGCGAACAGTTTGATCCGCGAGGTGACGGCCGCGAGGCCCGCCATCAGGGTGAACGACTCCAGGTTGTAATCCCAGAACTGCGTCTTGCCGCCGAAGCCGCGCAGCTTGATCATCGACAGGGCGAAGTCGAGGCCGTGCCGCTCGGCGCGGGTCACGATTTCGCGGTTGAGCTCGAAGCTCGGCATGTACTGCGGCGCGTTCTCCGAGATGAGCCAGCCGTTGTTGCCGATGGGGATGAAGACGCCGACCTTCATTGCTGCCGTCCGCGCTGCCTGTGACGCCAAGAAAGCAGCAAACGGCGTGCCATGGCCAGGGGGCGTGCCGAAACCGGCGGTCAGGGGCGGGTCGGGTCAAAGTGCCGTTGCAGCCGCTGTCCATACAGGCCGTAGTCGCGCTGGCGCGACGGGTGGGACGCGGCATGGGCGGTGACGTGCTGCGGCAGCCGCGTCTCGAACATGAAGGCGAGGGTGCCGGTCAGCTTGTGCGGCTTGAGCTCGGCGCGGCTCGCGCCCTCGAACGCTTCGGTATCGGGGCCGTGCGGCAGCATGCAGTTGTGCAGCGACATGCCGCCGGGGACGAAGCCCTGCGGCTTGGCGTCGTACTGGCCGTAGATCAGGCCCATGAACTCGCTCATGACGTTCATGTGATACCAGGGCGGGCGGAACGTGTCCTCGGCCACCATCCAGCGTTCGGGGAAGATGACGAAGTCGATATTCGCCGTGCCCGGCGTCTCCGACGGCGCGGTGAGGACGGTGAAGATCGACGGATCGGCATGGTCGAACAGCACCGGCCCGACCGGCGAATAGCGGCGCAGGTCGTATTTGTACGGCGCGTAGTTGCCGTGCCACGCCACCACGTCGAGCGGCGAGTGCGCGATGTCCGCGCCCCATAGCCGGCCGCCCCATTTGACGATCAGCCGCGCCGGTCCGTCCTGGTCCTCGTACGCCGCGACCGGGGTGAGGAAGTCGCGCGGGTTGGCGAGGCAGTTGGCGCCGATCGGGCCGCGGTCCGGCAGCGTCAGCGCGCCGCCGTAATTCTCGCACACATAGCCGCGGGCGGGGCCGGCGGGCAGTTCCGCGCGCAGCTTCACGCCGCGCGGGATGACGGCGATCTCGCCCGGCGCGATGTCGATGACGCCGAACTCGGTCGCGATGCGCAGCGCGCCCAGTTGCGGCACGATCAGCATCTCGGCGTCGGCGTTGTAGAAGTATTCGTCCTGCATCGAGCGCGTGGCGAGGTAGACATGGGCGGCCATGCCGCTGCGCGCGTCCGCGTCGCCGGCGGTGGTGATGGTGGTCATGCCCTCAATGAAGCTGGTCGGCGCGTCGGGCAGCGGCAGCGGGTCCCAGCGCAGCGGCGCGATGGCGGGCGGCGCGTCGTGCCCGGGGGCGGTGCGCCACAGGCGCGCGTCGATCGGCGCGAAATCGCCCCAATGCGCGACGGTGGGGCGGATGCGGTAAAGCCAGCTGCGTTCGTTGCTGCTGCGCGGGGCGGTGAAGGGCGAGCCGGAGAGCTGTTCCGCATAGAGCCCATAGGCGCAGCGCTGCGGCGAGTTGCGGCCGACCGGCAGGGCGCCGGGCAGCGCCTCCGTCTCGAACCCGTTGCCGAAGCCGGACATGTAGCCGGGCGCGAGGGCGGTCGCGGGCGCGGCGTCGGGACGCGGGGCCGGGCGGATCTCGTTCATGGTGCGGTCTCCTGCGGCGATTGCGTGGGGAGAAGCGTGCGGCGGGCCAGGGCGACGGCCTCGCGCAGCGTGGCGAGGTCGCCCACGGCGTTGGCGAGGATGAGCACGAGGCGGGTGTTGAGGGCGGCGCTGTCGGCGTCGCTCAGCCCCTCGTGCGCGCCGATCAGCAGCGCGTACACGTCGTCCGCCGCGCCGGCGAAGCGGTCGTCCAGCGGCAGCGGCGCGCTCATGCGGCGTGCCGCCGGG
>NZ_BANB01000283.1 GCF_000964365.1 Acidisphaera rubrifaciens HS-AP3
AGCGCCGCGCCGGCGTCGTCCACCGCCCGCGCGATCCACGCCTCGGCCTGCGCGCCACGCGCCCCGGCATCGCCCTGCGGCGCGTATTGCGCCACCGCGACGCGCGACCGACGCCCCGGCGGCAGTGGCCGATGGCCGTACAGGCCGAAGAAGTCGCGCGGATTCCACGCGAACGTATTGATCAGCAGGTCCGCGTACAGCTCCGGCCGGCGCGGCGGCACCTCCGCCGCGCGACGCTGCGCGGCCACGCGATCCGGGTCGATCTGCGCCAGCGCGATGCCGTCGCCGCGATCGACCACCGCCTCGATCGTCGCGTCGGGCGCGATGATGCAGCTGCCGCCGCTGAACTGCACCGTCCGCTCGAGGCCCCACCGATTCGCCTCGATGACGTAGCAGCCGTTCTCGTATGCGCGGCTGATCCAGTACGGCGCGGGCGTGCGTTCGGCGAGCCAGTTGCTGATGTGGCAGATCACCTCCGCCCCGCCGAGCGCGGCGAGCCGGGCCGTCTCGATGAAATGGATATCCATGCAGATCAGCAGCGCGATCGGGCCGAGCGGCGTCGCGAACACCTGATGACCGCGATCGCCCGGTGCGGCCCATTTCGGCTCGGAGATATACGGATGCGTCTTGCGATGCACCCCGACCACGCCGCCCGGGCCGATCAGCACCGCGCTGTTGTAGTAAAGGTCGGTCGCCGGATCGACCTCCGGCATGCCGATGACGATGTGGACGTCGCGCGCCCGCGCGATCGCGGCGAAATGCTCCGTCGTCGGTCCCGGCACCGGTTCGACGAAGGGGGCAACCTCGTCGCGGTCGAACCAGCAATAGCCGGTCGTACCCATCTCGGGGGTCACGATCAGCCTCGCGCCGCGCGCCGCCGCGTCCTCGATCAGCCGGGTCAGACCGGCGATGTTGGCCGGCTTGTCGAACTGCCGCGGCTCGAACTGCACCGCTGCCGCCAGATAGCGCTCGCCCAACCGTCCCTCCGTCAGATCGCGAGATAGCCGGCGAGCAGCGCGGAATCCTGCACCTGCGCGCCATCCAGCGTCGCCGCGATTGCGCCCTTGTCGAGCACATAGGCGCGCTGCGCCACCCGCTGCATCAGCTCCAGGTTCTGCTCGACGATCAGCACCGACAGCCCCGTCGTGCGGTTGAGCGTGCGCAGCGCCTCGCCGATCTCCTGCACGATGCTCGGCTGCACGCCGTCGCTCGGCTCATCGAGCAGCAGCACCGCCGGTCCCGCGATCAGCGCGCGCCCGATCGCCAGCATCTCCTGCTGGCCGCCGCTCAACGTGCCCGCCACTTGCCGCGCCCGCTCGCGCAGCACGGGGAACGTCGCGTACACCATGTCAAAATCGAGCTTTCTGCGCCCGCCGCCGACATACATGCCGCTGCGGAGATTCTCCTGCACGGTCATCGCCGGGAATACCTGCCGGCCCTGCGGGACATAGCCGAGACCGCGCCGCGCCCGCTCCTCGGCCGGCAGCCGCGTGAGCGCCGTGCCGTCGAGCATGATCTCGCCCCGCCGCGCCGGCAGCAGGCCGATGATCGTCTGCATCAGCGTGCTCTTGCCGGCGCCGTTGCGCCCGACCACGCCCACGATCTCGCCACGGTCGAGCCGCACGGTCACGTCGCGCAGCACGTCGCCCGTCGCATAGCCGCTCCACAGTCCGGATGCCGACAGGCTCATGCCGCGGCCTCGTGGACATGCCCGAGATAGATGCGCCGCACGTCGTCGCGCGCCGTCACCTCGGCAAAGCTGCCCTCGGCGAACACCGCGCCCTGATGCAGCACCGTCACCGTCTGCGCCACCTGCCGGACAAAGGCGATGTCGTGCTCCACCACCGCGATCGCGAGCCCGTCGGCGGCGAGCGCCGTCAACACCTCCGCCGTGCGCGCCGTCTCGGCCGGCGACATGCCCGCCGTCGGCTCGTCGAGCAGCAGCAGCAGCGGTCCGCGCCGCAACGCCATGCATATCTCCAGCCATTGCAGCTCATGATGCGGCAGCGCCGATGCCGGGCGTTCGAGCTGCGCCGCCAGCCCGAACGACGCCAGCGCCGTCTGGAAATGCACGTCGTCCCCCGCCGCGCCGCCGCGCCGCGCCGTCTCGAGATTCTCCGCCACCGTCATGGCGTGAAAGGCGCGGTTGGTCTGGAACGTCAGCCCGATGCCGAGGCGCACGCGCTGGAACGGCTTGAGCCGGGTGATATCGCGCCCGTCGAAGACGATGCGGCCCGCATCCGGCCGCTGGATGCCGCACAACAGCGAGAAGAACGTCGACTTCCCCGCGCCGTTCGGCCCGATGACGCAGCGCAGCTCCCCGCGTCGCAGCGCGAAGTCGATCGACTGCGCCGCCACCACGCCGCCGAAGCGCTTGCACAGCCCCTCGGCCCGCAACAGCGCATCCCCGTCGCTCATCGCCGCCGCCGCCACGTGCGCCGCGCCAGCGTCACGACGATGCCCTCCGGGGCGAACATCATCACCGCGACGAGCAGCGCGCCGATGATCACCAGCGCATACTGGTTGCCGGCCGACGACAGAACGTAGCTGAGCTGATTGAGCAGAAAGGTGCAGATCGCGACCGCCAGCAGGCTGTCGCGCCCGCCGACCGCGACCCACACCACCGGCAGCGCCGCCTGCTGCAGCCCGGTCACCGACGGCGTGATGTAGTTGCCCCACTGCACGTACAGCAGCCCCGACACCCCGGCCAGCGTCGCCGCGAGGACGAAGGCGCGCAACTGCTCGCGGCGCACGTCGTAGCCGAGCAGTTCGGTGCGCAGCGTATCCTCGCGGATCGCCATCAGCACCTGCCCGCGATGCGCGTTCACCCAGGCGCGCAGGCCGATATAGCACAGCACGACGACACCGACCGTCAGGTAGTAGAACGCATAATCCTGGAACGTCAGCGTCCCGACCTGCAGCGCCGGGATGCCGGTCATGCCGTTGTAGCCGCCGAGCGGCACCTGCCCCACCGTCCACATCGACCCGGCCGTCAGGCCGAGGAACGTGCTCAGCAACAGCGCCAGCACGAGCGTGAGGATCGGCACGATCCACGCCGCGACCCGCGCATAGAAGATGAAATAGCCGAACACCGCCGCCAGCGCGGCCGATGCGCCGAGGCCGGAGACGACCCCGAGCCACGTGCCCCACGGCGCGTCCGGCAGGTTGCCCGCGACGATGCCGTACACGTATCCGGCGACCGCGAAGAAGGCGACCTGCCCGAAGCTCAGCACGCCCCCATAACCCCAAAGCAGGCTGAGGCCGAGCGCCATCGGGATGTTGAGCAGGTAATACGCGACGTTGGTCGCCTGAAACGCCGTCGCCCAGTGCGGATAGACCAAAAAGCTCGCCAGCCCCGCCGCCAGCACCGCCCATGCGCCCGGCGTGCGCCCGATGTCGTGCGGCCCGTTGAGCAGGCGCGCGAGACCGGAGCCGCGCGGCGCGGCGCGGCTGGCCGCGGCGACGCTCATCGTGCCGCCGCTAGCGAGCGACGGGTGAAATAGCGCCCGATCGACGACACGCCGCCCGGCAGCAGGCGGATCACCACCAGCGCCGTCAGCAGCAGTGCCAGCGTGCCGGAGAACGTGCCGAACAGGAACGCGACCGGCGTCTGCACCAGCGACAGCAGCCCGCTGCTGCCCAGCGCCCCGCCGATCACGCTCGCCCCGCCGCCCACCACCACGGTAATGAATGCCGGCGCCACGAATTGCTGCCCCATGAACGGCGCGATCGACGTGGTCGGGGCCAGCAGCGCCCCGCTCAGCCCGGCCAGCGCCGCGCCCAGCGCGAACGTCGCCATGTAGATGCGATCGACCCGTATGCCGAGCGCGCGCGCCATGCGCGCATTCTGCATCGCGGCGCGCGCCTGCAGTCCGAAGCGGGTGGCGCGATAGACGAAGGCGAGCGCCGCCAGCAGCACGCCGCACAGCACGATCAGGAACAGCCAGTAGACCGAGAACGAATAGTCGCCCAGCGCGACCGCCCCGCCGGGGATCGCGATCGGCGGCATGAAGGGTCCGAACAGCAGCAGCGCGCCCTGGCCGAGAATGAGGCTGATGCCCCAGGTCACGACCAGGGCACCCAGCTCGCGCCCGTAGAACCGGCGGACGATCAGCCGCTCGATCACCACGCCGAACAGCCCCACCGCCACCGCCGCGATCAGCACGGCGAGCGGGAACGGCACGCCCCGCTGCACCGACGCCGTCGCGGCATAGGCACCCAGCATCATGAACTCGCCATGCGCCAGGTTGATGATGTTCATCATGCCAAGGATGACGATCAGCCCGAGCGCGCTCAGCAGCAGGAACGCCGCGTTGGTGCCGAACTGATACAACAGGCTGACCGCCTCGGGCATCGTCGCTGCCTTGTCCTTACTTGAACATCTTGAAGAAAGGATCGTCGTCCGGCGTGTACTGCTTCTTCTCCGGCGTGCGTGCAAGGTTCACGCCCAGGCGTTGCAGCCACCACGGCTCGATCGACGGCCATTCGCGCACGAAGCTGATCTCGTGCTTCGCGTTGGCGACCGCGAGGCGGATGTAATGCGTCGCGTGATGCGTCGCGGGCTCGAGGAACACGCTTCCCTCCGGCGCCTCGATGGTCCAGCCCGCCTCCAGCGTGCGCCGCACCTTCTCCTGATCCGTCGTGCCGGCCAGCCGCGCCGCCTTGGCGTACAGGTGGATGCTGAAATACGTGTTCTGCGCCATCTGACCCAGATACGGGTCATTGGGGAACATCTTGTAGAAACGCTGCACGAAATCCTGATTCCGCTTGGTCGGAATCTCCTGCATGTAGTTCACGGCGTTGTGCATGTTGGCGAGCGACGGCGGCTTGAACCGCTTGTGCTCATAGCCCTGCGCCATGTTGATCGTCGACGCCATCGGCAGATGCAGCCCGGCGGCCGCCGCCTGCGGGTAGTAGTTGGACTGGTTCTGCCCCACCAGCAGCGTCATCACCCAGTCCGGCTTGGCCTGCTGCACGCGCGCGATGACGGAGCTGAACTCCGACACCTCCAGCGGCGGGAACTCCTCGCCGATCACCTTCGCCTTCAGCACCGGCGCGAAGGAACGCACCCACGACGCCGTCAGCTGGCCGAAATTATAGTTGGCGGCGATGGTGAAGATCTTCGGGCCGAACTTCTCCACCATGTACTGCATCACCGGGATGACCTGCTGCTCGCAGACCGCGCCGGTGCAGAACGTGTGGCTGTCGGCGACGCCGCCCTCGTACTGGTTGGTGTAGAAATACAGCTGCTTGCGCTGATCGACGATCGGGCGGATCGCCTCGCGCTCGGCGGAAGCGAAGCCGGCCACCAGCACGTCCACCTGATCCTGCTGGATCATTCGCCGCGCCAGCTGCTGCCACAGCGTGTTGTTCGATTGGCCGTCGGCGGAGACGAGATTGACCGGACGGCCGAGCAGGCCCTTTTCGCCCGACTTCACCAGGATTTCCTGGTCGTCGGACACCACGATCCCCTTCTGCGACGGCGTGCCGCCCGCGTCGATGACGTCGAGCTTGGACCCCGACGCCGTCAACAGCGGTGCCTTCGGCGCATACATCCCGTCGCTGCCGAGGCCGCCCATGCCGACCGGGCCGCCGGCGAGCGTGTAGCCGTCGTTGATCTCCTGCACCGCGAGCTGCGCCGCATGCAGCTTCTGCACGCCATAGATCGACAGATTGCCGGACTCATCCTCGATGAAACCCACCTTCACCGGCGTCTCGGACGCGGCGCGCACGATCGCGGGCCGCGCGAGCACCGCACCCGCCGTGGCGAGCCCCGCGACCAGCACGTCGCGCCGGCGCGGACCGGTCGCGGCAGCCTCCGCGGCATCCGGCGCCGCGGCGTCCTTGGACGGTGTGGGCGTATCCATCGGCGGTCTCCTTCGATGATGGCGCGCGAGCGCTCCGCGGGGGCGGCGCGGCGCGCGCATGATAGGGACGAAGTTCAGCAAGGGACATCGGCGCGCAGGCGTTCGGACCAGCATGCCGGCAAAACAAGCGTATGCCCGCATCGCTGCCCAAACGGCGGCCACACTGTCCATCCGGCCCGCACCATTGCGGGCCCCGCGCCCCGGAAGGGTGCAGGCTTTCAGTCAACATGCCGCGCAGGTGTCCGGACAGGAGCCCCGGCGCGGCCTCAGCGACACTGGTTCGCAAGCCCCATGCCATGCCCGGGCCTGTTGTCCGAACAAACCGGCACGGCCGCAGGCTAGCGTGCGGCGCTGTCGGACTCCAGGGCCTCAATGTCCAGGCGCGCGGCACCGAGGCGTTCGGCCTCGGCAGGCTCGATCCCGTGCAGCACGCGCGCCGACGCGCCGCCGACCAGGCGCAGATGCGCCCGCATCGCCGCGGCGGCGCCGTCGGCGTCGCCGACCAGGATCGCCGCCACCACCTGCGCGTGCTCGGCAAACGACGCGACAAGCCGCCCCGGCACCTGAAACTGCGCCCGCCGGAACGGCGCCACCCGCCGGCGCATCGCGCGCGCGAGATCGAGGATCTCGCCGTTGTGGCAACCCTCATAGACCTGCTCGTGAAACACGCGGTTGAACGCGTCATAGCCGCGATAATCGCCCGCCTCGACCAGATCGACCGAGCCCTCGTGCAGGCGACGCAGCGAGTCGCGCTCGCGCGCGCCCATCCGCAGCGCGGCCAGACGCGAGGCGCACGCCTCCAACTCGGCCATCGCCTCGAACATCTGTTGCAGCCGGCTGCGCGAGATCGTCGTCACCACGACGCCCCGGTTCGGCCGCTTCTGCACCAGCCCCGTCGCCGCGAGGTAATTCAGCGCCTCGCGCACCGGCGTGCGCGACACGCCGAACCGTTCGGCCAGCCCCGCCTCCTCCAGCCGCACGCCCGGCAGCAGCGCCCCCTCCATGATCTCCTGCGACAGCCGCTGCCCCAGTTCCTCGACAAGCGAGACACGCGCGGGCGGGCCGTCCGCGCTCGGCGCCGGCGCGGGCGGATCGATAGCCGGGATGGTCGTCGTGCTTCCCATGCGCTCCCTGTGTCGAAGGCCTCGCGCGTCGCGGGCCCCTTTGCGTCGCGCCCCGGCGACACGACGGGGGCGGCGCCCGGACAAGCGGCGACCGGACTCGGCCGGCCGCCGCCGTCTCTGTGTGCCCTATGGCCGCCGCATCCGCCAATCGACCGCGGAGGGCACCTTAATCCTTGCACATTGCATGCAATCGAGCATACAAAATTGCATGCAATCGGCGACATAGATCGCCGGGCCTCGGGATGGACCGCAGACACAGGGTTGATCGCCGCACGCGCCGCTGATGGCGTGCAGGCGACCATGTGCAAGCCGTCCGCTCCGGGAGCCGCCCATGCCCCTCGCCGCCGCACCGCCCCCGCCTCGACCGTCCGCAGCGGGGGGCCGGCCATGACGATCGAAGTCGCCGCCGCCCCGTATGCGTTCGACCTCGACGTGGCGCACGCCGCCCTCCTCATCATCGACATGCAGCGCGACTTCCTCGAGCCCGGCGGCTTCGGCGCGGCGCTCGGCAACGACGTCGCCCTGCTGCGCGCCGCCATCGCGCCCACCGCCGCCGTCCTCGCGGCCTCCCGCGCGGCCGGCATGCTGGTGATCCACACGCGCGAGGGCCACCGCCCCGACCTCTCCGACCTGCCGCCGGCCAAGCGCCGGCGGGGCCGCTTCCCGGTCACCATCGGGGACGAGGGACCGATGGGCCGCATCCTGGTGCAGGGCGAACCCGGCCACGACATCATCCCCGACCTCGCCCCCGTCGCGGGCGAGCCGGTGATCGACAAGCCGGGCAAGGGCGCGTTCTGGGCCACCTCGCTCGGCGCCATCCTCGCCAACCGCGCGATCAACCAGCTCATCGTCTGCGGCGTCACCACCGAGGTCTGCGTCAACACCACGGTGCGCGAGGCGAACGACCGCGGCTTCGACTGCCTGGTGCTGAGCGACTGCACCGGCAGCTACTTCCCCGACTTTCACACGCAGGCGCTGCGCATGATCACCGCCCAGGGCGGCATCTTCGGCTGGGTCGGCGCCTCCGCCGACCTGCTGCGCGCGCTCGCCTCCAGCCGGGAGGGCTGACCGATGTCCGTCTCCTACGCCCCCGCCCGCCCGCGCCTCTGGGTCGCCGGCGACTGGAACGCCTTCTTCGGCTTCGGCACCAACATCCTCGTCAACGTGCTGGTGCTGACCGGCCTGCTGCGCTTCGTGCTCGGCATGCCGGCCTCGCTCGTATTCGGCCGCATCCTGCCCGCGACCGGGCTGATGCTGTGCCTGTCCACCGTCTACTACGCATGGCTCGGCTGGCGGCTGGCGAAGCGGACGGGACGGAGCGACGTCTGCGCCCTGCCGTCGGGCATCAGCGTGCCGCACATGTTCGTCGTCACCTTCGTGGTGATGCTGCCGATCCTGCACGCGACCAAGGACCCGATTCAGGCCTGGGAAGCCGGGCTCACCTGGGTGTTCGTGCAAAGCTTCGTGCTGATGGCGGGCGGCTTCGTCGCGCCCTGGATACGCCGCATCACCCCGCGCGCCGCCCTGCTCGGGTCGCTGGCCGGCATCTCGATCACCTTCATCTCCATGAGCCCGGCGGCACAGATGTTCGCCACGCCCGCGATCGGCGTGACCTGCTTCGCCATCATCCTGGTGAGCTGGTTCGGCGGCGTGCGCTATCCGGGCGGCGTGCCCGGCGGCCTGGTCGCGATCGCCGCCGGCACGGTGATCGCGTGGGGCTCATCGGCGCTCGGCCTTTCCTATGGCGGGCTCGGCCTCGGCAAGCTCGCGGCCTCGGTCGCGGATTTCGGCTTCTCCGTCCCGCTGCCGGCGATCGGCCACGTCTTCCACGGCTTTCAATATCTCGGTGTCATCCTCGTCACCGCGATCCCGTTCGGCATCTATGACCTCGTGGAGGCGATGGACAACGTCGAGAGCGCGGCCGCGGGCGGCGACAGCTTCCCGACAACGCAGGTGCTGACGGCGGACGGGATCATCAGCCTCATCGGCTGCCTGATGGGCAACCCGTTCATCAACGCGGTCTATATCGGCCACCCGGGCTGGAAGGCGATGGGCGGACGGATCGGCTACTCCGCCGCGACCGGCATCCTGGTGCTGCTGCTAACGTGGTTCGGCATCATCTCGCTGCTGATGGCGCTGGTGCCCGTTGTCGCGATCCTGCCGATCCTGCTCTATATCGGCATGCTGATCGGCGCGCAGGCGTTCCAGGAATCGCCGCACCGCCACGCGCCGGCGATCATCCTCGCGCTGGTTCCGCAGATCGCCGCCTGGGGCAAGACGCTGGTCGACAACGCGCTCGGCGCCGCCGGCACCAACGCCGCGGCGGTGGGCGTGGACAAGCTAGGGCAGGTCGGCGTGCTGTATCGCGGGCTGGAGGCGCTGGGCAGCGGCGCGACCCTGGCCGGCGTCGTGCTCGGTTCGATCACGGTGATGATCATCGACCGCAAGCTGGAACGCGCCGCCGCCTTTGCCGCCGTGGGCGCGCTCCTCACGTTCTTCGGCTTCATCCACGGCGAGGCGATCGGGATCGACCGCTCGCCGGTGATCGCGCTCAGCTACCTCGTGGTCGCCGGCATCCTGCTCGCCTGCGCCCGCGGCGCGCAGGCGCATCCGGCGGCCGAACCCGCCGGCCACGCCGCGACCGCGGACTGAGAGGGGCGCCCCCTCACCACACCACGCAACGCGGCGGATGCACCCCGCCGTACGGACCCACCCACCCTGGCCGGCACGCGCAGCCGGCCAGGGCGCAGGCCGCCAGCAGCCCCAGCGCCGCGCGGCGGAACAATGCGCGCGCCCTCATCGCGGCGCCACGCCCGGCTGCGTGCGCAGATTGTGCTTGTCGGCATAGATGGCGCCGGAGGCCGCGTTCTCCCGCCGGTTGAGGTTGCGGTATTCTTGCGGCGTCAGGTGGCCGCCATGCGCGGCGAGATCCGCCCGGCGGCTCGCATTGATGCGCTGCTCGCGGCCCTCCAGCCGGCGCGCCTCCCCCGCCGTGATCTGGCCGCTCGCGACGCCCTGCCCGATGCGACGCTGCTGGTTTGCCTCGCGATTGCGCACTTCCTGGGCCTGCGCCTGCCCCGCCGCCAATGCGGCCAGTGCCGCCAACAGTACCGTCCGTCGATTCATGCCCGTCTCCGATTCCCGACCGGTTCGCTGGCAGGCGCTATAGCCGACGGGCGGTAAACTGCCAGTCACGCGCGATGTCGGAGGGTAACAATCCGGCCTCAGGCGAACAGGCTCTGGCTCGCATGCGCGATTCCCACCAGGTCGATGCGCGTGCCGTCCGCCAGATGCAGCAGCGAGCCGCCATGCCCGTCGGAGGTCTGCGTCGCGATCGCCGTCGCCGCCGCGCCCGCCGCATAGCCGATCAGGTCCACCGTATCGACCGACGCCGCGTAGTTGCTCAGCGTCTCCAGCCCGCCCGCACCGCCGTCGGTCAGGACCAGCTGCGTCGGGCCGCTGCCCGCCTTCACGTCCACCGACCCGCGCCCGGCATGGATGACCGACTGCCCGCCGCCACCGCTGAAACTCAGGCTGGGGTCGCCAAGCGCCCACACCAGCGTCGTCCCGAGGCCGGCGCTCACCGTATCCGCGCCGCCACCGCCATAGACGATCGTCGTGCCGTCGCCGCCCGCGACGCTGCCGCCCGCGCGCGGCGTCTGCACGAACACCATGCCGGTCGAGCCGTCGGCATTGAGCGTGCGCAGCCCCGGCTGCACCGTCACACCGACGCCGTCGATCATGCCGCCGCCGCCGTTGAGGTTCAGATAGGTCGGCCCCGGCAGCGCCACCGCGTCGATCGTCGTCGCCCCCGTCGCTCCCGGCCCGACCTGCGTGCGCCCCGGCGCGGCCGCCGCGAGGCGCGCGAACTCCGGCGTGTAGACCAGCGGCGGCGGCGCGGCCGTCGTCGGACCGCC